>CAYQVN010000175.1:0-4870 GCA_964420895.1 uncultured Nitrospirota bacterium
AAGAGCCCCATGGAGGTCAGTTGGTCGAGGCGTTCATGGTCTTCCGTAGAGATATAGGCGATCCTCCCTTCGGCGCCGGTCGCCAGTTCATCGAGAGAGGCAATTAGGCTCTTGACTTTCGTCCGTTTTTCGGAGCAACAGGCGCCGGGTGGAATCGGGCGGCCATGGGGGCAGGCCGTGGGATGTCCTAAGAGGGTACAGATACTGTCCGTCAATTCATCGGTCAGGACATGCTCCAGGTCACAGGCCGACTCTTCGAAAAGATCTGCATTTTTCACCACCAGGATATCAGAGATCAGCCGTTCCGCCAGACGGTGACGCCGGATGATCCGGTCGGAAAGGATCTTCCCCTCCGGTGTCGTCCGGACCCTCCCTTTCGTGTCCACCTCGATCAGCTTTTCCCGGCAGAGGAAGTCGATCTGGTCGGAAGTGAGAGGATGGTGCAGGTGAGCCGCCTGGAGATCCTCCCGCAGGACCTCCCCTTTTTCGGCCAGGGTCCCGACCAGTTCCATCGCCTCTTCCCGATCAACACGATCCATGGCCACCTCCTAAAATATCGGAACGGAATGTAAAAAAAGATTCAGAATCCCCCCTACCAGAACGGCATAGATCAGGATAAAGGTCACCATGTAAAGAGCGGTTTTCTTCCCATGTTCCTTGATCATCACGAAATAATTCGCCAGGCAGGGGACGAAGAGGACCATGACCGTCGTCCCCACGGTCAACTGGACCAGATCGAGCCCGCCGCTTTCGGCCATACGGTACAGTCCGGCCGCACCATAATCCCGCCGGAGAAATCCAAGGATAAAGGCCTCCGAGGTCTTCCCGGGAAGGCCCAAGACCCCCTCCAAGACCGGCTCAATAGCCTGTTCAATCCGCTGAAGCAGGTGCAATCGGTCAAAAAGAAAAAGGATAAAGGTGCCGAGCATAAAGAGGGGCACCGCCTCCTTGAGGAACCACTTCACCCGGTAAAAGGTTTTCACAACGATGTTGGTCAGCTGAGGGATCCGAAGGGGAGGAATCTCGATCAGGAAATCGGAACTCTTCCCCGGCAAAACCTGCGCAGCAAGGTAACCGACGATGAGCAGCTGCATCAGGACCGTCACCGCCACAACTCCCAACGCCTTCATGGAAATCCCGCCGATCAGTCCCATGATCACACCGAGTTGGGCGGAACAGGGGACCCCGAGGGCCAAGAGGAGGGTCGCAATCACCCGTTCCTTCTTGGTATTCAGTATCCGTGTCGTGAGGGTCGCCATGGTATCGCACCCCAGTCCGAGGACCATGGGGAGCACGGCCCGGCCGTTGAGACCGATCTTCTTGAAGATCTTGTTGCTCATGACCGTCAGCCGGGGAAGATAGCCGGAATCTTCCAGCAGGCCGAAGAAGAGGAAGAAGAAACTGACCACAGGAAGGACAATGGCCACGGAATAGGTGAGCCCAACGGAGAGCACTCCATATTCTCCGACCAACACATCATGGACCCAAGGCAGGGGCAGGAGAGCATCGATTACCCGGGTCAAAAAAGGGGTGATATAGGCTCCAAAGACCACCGATTCGAGATAGTCCACACAGACTCCTGCCCCGAAACGGCCAACGAAAAGATACATCACAGAGAGCAGCATGATCAGGATAGGGACCCCGAAGAAGGGATGCATGGACCAGTTGCCCCATTTCTCCCGATGCCGCGAAGTACGCCTTCTCTCTTGGCGTACCACATCCTGAAAGATCCGATCCACCCAGGCCTGCCGCTGTTTGAGAATGACATATCCCAGGGGTTCGCCGAACTCCTTCCGGGTCCGCTCGACGATGGCGTCGACCTTTTCTCTGTCAAGGCCCACTTTTTGGACTTCCAGAAGACCTGCCAACTTCCCGTCGCCCGCCAGGAGGGTTAGCGCAAGGAAACGAGGGGAAAGGCCCGTCTTCGGCAAGAGAGGAGTCAACGCATCGATGGCTTTTTCAATAGACGGGTGGAAGCTGAATTTCTTTCTCTGAGCGGATAAATCGTTGAGTGATTTCCGGATCCGGCGCAACCCCCTTCGTTCGGTGGCAACAGTGGGGATCACCTGGACCCCCAAAAGCTTCGAGAGTCTTTCCGTATCGATGGCAATGCCCCGCTCCTCGGCCTCGTCGAACATGTTCAAGGCCAGTACCATGGGAAGTTCCATATCGGCAAGCTGGGAATAGATCAACAGGGCCCGTTTCAGATTCTTGGCATCGGCAACCTGCAGGATCCCGACATCTTCCGAACGGAGCAAGATATTGCGGGTCACCTCCTCGTCCTCGGATTTGGGAATCAGGCTGTTCACTCCGGGACTGTCTATAATCTTGACCGCTTCACGACCCCCGCCGGAGGTCTGGATAATCCCCTCGGAAACCTCAACGGAGGTTCCGGGATAATTGGAAACCGTCACATATCGTCCGGTGAGCAGTCCGAAGATGACGCTCTTGCCGACATTGGGATTCCCCACCAGGATCACCGAAGAGGGGGCATGTTTCGACTTTTTCAAGACCTTCTCGTTTCTTCTTTATATTGTTTAGTCCGGGGACTTGCAAAGACGACGAACATACTATTACAATCCTCGATCGAAAACAAACGGTTTTCCCTTGAATTTCTACCCGTCCTTGCCTATGATGAGCCTCCATAGAGGTATAAATAGTTTTTTTCGAGAGCAAATTCATGAGATGTCTCCGTGTGGGAATGGCCCAGATTAACCCGGTCGTCGGCGATCTGACGGGAAACCGGAAGAAGATCCTCAAGAATATCCGGACGGCACGAACCCATGGTGTGCAGCTTCTGACCTTCCCGGAACTGGCCGTCACCGGCTATCCCCCCAAGGATCTTCTGCTCAAACCGAAATTCATCCGGAAAAACATCGATATCATCCATGCGATCCTGCCCGAAACGAAAGGGATCTGCGTCATCATCGGCTTTGTAGATCTGGCCGAGGACCTCTACAACGCCGCGGCGATCCTCCACGACGGGAAGTGGATCGGGACACAGCACAAGATCTGCCTGCCGAACTATGATGTCTTCGATGAAAACCGTTATTTCCAGGCCGGAACAACGAGCACCCTCTATGATCTGGACTGCGCACTCTTCGGCGTCAATATCTGCGAGGACATCTGGTTCCCCGGCGGCCCCACTATGGAGATGGCCAAGAGCGGCGCCGAACTGGTCATCAACATCTCGGCCTCTCCCTTTCACTCCGGCAAGGGGGGAATGCGGAAACAGATGATCTCGACCCGGGCCAAGGACAACCTGGTCTTCGTTCTTTTCAACAATCTCATCGGCGGTCAAGACGATCTGGTCTTCGATGGACGGAGCATGATTGCCAGCCCCGAAGGACGGATCATCACCACGGGCCGCCCCTTTGCCGAGGACCTGATCCTTGCCGACCTGAACCTCTCGGAAGTGCGGCAGCATCGTCTGAAAAGCCCCCGGAACCGGCGGAATGTCCTGGAAGCCAAGATGACGGGGAATCTGTTGCCGGTCATCGTCTCGGAAGGGAAGACGAAACCGACCCGGGAAAAGGGCTGCCGGCAAAAAACCGATATCCGGATCAACCCCTTCCTGATCCAGCCATCAAAAGAAGTCTACAATCCCTACGAGGAGGTTTATGCGGCACTCAAGCTCGGCCTTGCCGACTATGCACGGAAAAACAACTTCAAAAAGGTCGTCATCGGCATCTCCGGTGGGATCGATTCCGCCCTGACGGCGGCCCTCGCCGTCGATGCCTTGGGCGCCTCCAATGTGGTCGGTGTCGCCATGCCGAGCGAAATTTCCTCCACGGAGAGTCTGGACGATGCCCGGGCCCTCGCGAAGAATCTTCATTTCCCCCTGCAAGTCATCGCCATCGAAGAGGTCTTCCAGACCTTTCTTGCAACCCTTGCAAAACCCTTTCAGAGGACGAAAAGGGATACAACGGAAGAGAATATCCAGGCCCGGGTCCGGGGGATCCTCCTGATGGCTCTTTCCAACAAATTCGGATACCTTGTCTTGAGTACGGGCAACAAGTCGGAAGTCGCCGTCGGCTATGCCACCCTCTACGGTGACATGGCCGGCGGACTCGCCGTTCTTTCGGATGTCCCCAAAACGCTGGTATACAAACTCGCCGACTACCGGAACGGCCTGGGGAAAAAACCAGTCATCCCCCGGCGGATCCTCACCAAACCTCCCTCCGCGGAACTGGCACCGGGGCAGAAGGATTCCGACACCTTGCCCGACTACGACCTGTTGGATGGCATCCTCCATGCCTACATTGAGCTGGATGAGGGGGCCGACGAGATCGTGGCACGGGGCTACGACAAGGACACCGTCAAGGATGTGATCCGGATGATCGACCTGAACGAATACAAACGCCAACAGGCCGCACCGGGAATCCGCATCACACCACGGGCCTTCGGTTCAGGCCGGAGACTTCCGATCACGAACAAGTACCGGGGATGAAACGCAAAATCATTAATACAGGGTTCGAGGATTCAAGGGTCCTAGGGGTCAAGTGAAAAACAAAGACCCGTAGAGAATAAAACGAGAAAGCATTGAGCGTCGGCTGTTCTGCTGTTTGCCGAGCATTTCACTGGAATCCTTGGCCCCTTGACCCCCTGGACCCTTAAGAGTTATGAAGCAATCCATCCGCATCATCGGGGCCGGTCCCTCGGGACTGTGTGCCGCGATCAATCTGGCCCGCGCCGGCTATGACGTCACCGTCTTTGAAGGGAGGGGAGACGTGGGCGCACGCTTTCACGGAGATTTTCAGGGGATCGAAAACTGGAGCACCGACACGGACTTTTTGGCGCAATTAGAGGAGATGTCGATCCATCCCGATTTTCTTTGTCATCCCTACTCCACCGGCCAATTCTACATGAA
>CAYQVN010000176.1:0-4850 GCA_964420895.1 uncultured Nitrospirota bacterium
AAACTTTTGATCGTGGATGACGACGAAGGGATCCTCAAGCAGTTGAAGTGGGCCTTCGACGAGGAATATACGATCTATCTTTCGCCTGACAAGGGGACGGCTCTGGAGTTTCTTGTCGAGCGCAAACCGGATCTGGTGGCGCTTGACCTGGGCCTCTCTCCCCATATGAGTGGCACATCCGATGAGGAAGGGATCGAGATCCTGCAGCAGGTTTTGAAACAGGACCCGTTGACCAAGGTCATCATGATCACGGGGAATGAAGACAAGGACTGTGCGATCCGTGCCATCCAGATGGGGGCCTACGATTATTACTCCAAGCCGATCGATGTCGAAGAACTCCGGTTACTTTTCAAGCGCGCTCGGCACATTCAGGAATTGGAGCGGGAAAATCGGATGATGCAGGAGTCAATGCTCCGGCAGAAGCGGTTCGGTGGAATGATCGGCTGGTCGCCGGCCATGCAGGAGGTCTACGGGCAGATCGAAGGGGTGGCCAACAGCAATGTGACGGTTCTTATTGAAGGGGAGAGCGGGACGGGGAAGGAACTGGCGGCCCGGGCGGTACATGAAAAAAGCGATCGTAATACACGACCGTTGGTCGTGATCAATTGTGGGGCCATCCCGGAAAACCTCCTCGAGTCCGAACTCTTCGGTCATGAAAAGGGAGCCTTTACCGGTGCGACGGCCTCCAAGATCGGTAAATTTGAACAGGCCGACGGCGGCAGCCTCTTCCTCGACGAGATCGGGGAACTTCCCTTGTCTCTGCAGGTGAAACTCCTCCGCTTCTTGCAGGATCATGAGATCGAACGAGTCGGTGGAAAACGTCCGATCAAGTTGGACGTCCGGGTCATCGCTGCGACCAATCGGGATCTGGAGGCGGAAGTGGAAGCAGGACGTTTTCGGAATGACCTCTATTTCCGGCTGAATGTGGTCCGTATCGTTCTGCCTTTGTTGAAGGAACGTGTGGGCGACGCTCTCCTGCTGGGGAGTCATTTTCTGCAACTCTACCGGGAGGATCAGAAGAAGAAGATCAATGGTTTTACTCCGGAGGCGGAGATTGCAATCAAGACGGCGGAATGGAAAGGGAATGTGCGGGAGCTGGAAAACCGGATCCGGAAGGCGATTATTGTTGCCCAGGGCCCCCTGATCACGGAACAGGATCTGGGCCTGGATTATCAGGAGGGTACCATTCCCCTGCCGTTAAAGGAGGCCCGGGAGGAACTGGACAAAAATTATATCCTTTTGGCCTTGAAGAGTTCCCGGGGCAATATCAGCAAGGCGGCCAAGGAATTGGGGATCAGCCGGGTAACGCTCCATGATATGCTGAAGAAATATGAGATTTCCGTTCAGGATGTGGAATGCTGATGATTCAGCATGTAAGTGAAGAAGAGGGGGGATGCAAAAGTAATGAAAACGATTGAAACCATTGGTGAGATGCAAAATGCCGCCCTTTCATTGCGGGCGGAAGGGCTGTCCATTGGTCTGGTCCCCACCATGGGTGCTTTTCATGAGGGGCACCTCTCCCTCATGCGGGCTGCCCGGGCGGAGAACGACCGGGTGATTGTGAGTCTCTTCGTGAATCCGGCCCAGTTCGCTCCCCATGAAGATCTTGACCGGTATCCACGCAATCTCGGGCGGGATATTGAACTGGCCCAAGGAGAGGGGGTCGACATTATTTTTCTCCCGATTGTGGAGGAGATCTATCCCGAAGGCTTCTGTTCTCAGATTACGGTGACGGGTCTTTCCGATCGCCTCTGCGGCGAAAATCGTCCCGGCCATTTCCAGGGGGTGGCCACGGTGGTGGCGAAACTTTTTCACATCACTCTTCCCCATCGGGCCTATTTCGGTCTCAAGGATTTTCAGCAGAGTGTGGTGATCCGCCGGATGGTAGAGGATTTGAATTTCAATCTGGAGATTGTTACGCTTCCCACAGTGCGTGAGTCCGACGGGCTGGCTATGAGTTCACGGAATGCCTACCTTTCCGAGGATGAGCGAATTTCCGCCCGTTGTCTCAAGGAGTCGCTGGACTTGGCCGTTCACCAGATCGAGGGGGGGGAGCGGAACGCCGATGCCCTGCGCGGCAGTATCCGGGAACGGATCGGTCGAGAGAAAGGGATGGAAATCGATTATGTCTCTATCGCCGATCCGAAGACGCTGCAGGAAATCTCGACTCTGACTGGAGAAGCGGTAATCGCTTTGGCGGTGCGCATCGGTGAAACGCGGCTCATCGACAATCAACTCGTGTCTCCCTGACGTTACAACAGGGGATGTCCCATTCGGGAGAGCATTTCCGCCAGCGCCGGTAGAGGCAGTCCCACCACGTTGGTATAGCACCCTTCGATCCCCTCGACAAAGAGAATCCCCTTTCCCTGAATACCGTAGGCGCCTGCCTTGTCCATCGGTTCCTCTGTTTTAACGTAGCGTCCGATTTCTTCGTCGCTCAGTTCCCGGAAGTGTACCTGTGTGATCCCCTCACCCTGCAAGGTCTGTCCCGTTGCAACATCGATCACCGCCACAGCCGTGATCACCTCATGGCTCTTTCCGGAGAGACGCTTGAGGATACGGACGGCGTCCCCGTGATCCCGGGGTTTGCACAGTATTTCATCTTCCAATACGACGAGGGTGTCCGCCCCGATGACAATGCCGGAGTCTACTTTTCCGACCACATCATCGGCCTTGTCAAGGGCGAGCTTTCGGGCTACCTGGCGAGGGGACAGTCCTTTCTCCCAGACTTCGGGACAATGGCTCGTTATGATTTCAAAGGCCAGACCCAGGCCTTCGAGGAGTTCTTTCCTGCGGGGGGAGGCCGAGGCCAGGATCAGTCTTTTCATGGCGGTACGCTTCCTTTCTCATAAGATTTTCATTACGATAGGTGACCACGTCCAAGAAATCAATCAAAGTTTTTCAGCGTGGACTTTTGCTGGAGGCTGCTATATAATTTTTGAAATCGCATCTTCCCGATGGCATTGAGAAAATAGATAAAATGCAGGATAAGGATCTGAAAACCCCACCTTCCCGTCGCCCCTTCCGCAATTATTGGATTGCCGCTCTCGGGCTGCTCCTTTTGCCGGTGATGGTCTTGCTGGTCCGGGGACAGCTCCGGGGGGACAGGCCCTTTCCTTTTCCCGTGTCCGATTACGTGGTCCTCTTCGCCCTCGGGTTGGTGATTGCCATTTTATCCCTCATTCTCCTCCTGATGGTCTTCCGGAACCTGATCAAATATTATTTTGAGGAGAGAAAAACAAAACCCCGGGCCAGGATTAAGACGAAGCTGATCATTGCCTTCCTCGGGTTTTCCCTCGTCCCGTCGATTCTCCTTTTTACTACGGCAAGTTTTCTGATCACTTCCAGTATTGACAACTGGTTCAATGCCCGTGTCGACCGCTCCCTGCAGGAGTCTCTCGACGTTGCAAAGGTCTATTATAAGAACTCCGAACTCAACGCCCTTTACTACGGCCGCCAGATCAGTGAACAGATTACGGAAAAACGACTTCTCAATGAGGCGTCCCTGGAAGCGCTGAAGGAGTTGATCAACCGGAAGCAGAAGGAGTACAATCTCGGCGTGGTGGAGGTTTTCTCCGCGACGCATGAGGAACTGGTCAAGGCGATGAACCCCGATGTTCCCTCCACAACCTTTGTGGGCCCCCGTTCCGAAATTATCGAGGTCGGCCTGCAAGGGCGAGAGGTCACCGACAGCGAGCCCGCCGGCGAGGGGGACATCATCCGGGGGGTCGTGCCGGTTCTCTCCTCCTGGAACCGCAAGGATGTCGTCGGGGTCCTGGTTGTCAACTATTATGTTCAGAAAAGTCTTACGGCCAAGATGATGAACATCACCCAGGCCTTCAATGAGTACCGGGACCAGGCCATGCTGAAGAACCCGATCAAGGGGATCTACGTCATGTTCCTCCTTCTGGTGACGCTGGTGATCGTCTTTTCGGCGACCTGGGTGGGGCTCTACCAGGCCCGGAAGATCACGATCCCCATCCAGGATCTCACCGAGGCGACCCATCGGATTGCCGAAGGGGACCTCGATTTCGTCATCAATGTGGAGTCGAAGGACGAAGTGGGCAGTCTCGTCGATTCCTTCAACCGGATGATGAACGATCTGAAAAGCAGCAAGGAAAATTTGGAACGGACCAATGTGGAACTCAAGGTCTCGAACGAGGAACTCGACCGTCGTCGCAGCTATATCGAGACGATCCTCCGAAACATCGACACCGGCGTGATCTCCCTCGACTGGGAGGGGAAGGTAACTACCATCAACCCGGCGGCGGAACGCATGCTGGCTATCCCCATGGTCCAGGCCCGAGGGAAGGATTACCGGGAGGTTTTCCAGTACCCCCCCTTGTTGGAGAGCATCCGGGTGGTAACAACAGGACACAAGAAGAGTTTTCGACGGGAGTTCCAGTTGCCCACCGAGAACCGGACCCTCTTTCTAAAGAGTCAGGTGACAGTCCTGGAGGACGACCGGGGAAATTATCTGGGGGCGGTGGTGGTCCTTGACGACTTTTCCGAGTTGGTCAAGGCCCAGAAGGTGGCGGCCTGGCGGGAGGTGGCCCGGCGGATCGCCCATGAAATCAAGAACCCCCTGACGCCGATCCAACTTTCGGCACAGCGCCTGCGCCGCAAACAGGAGAAGCAGTCTGATGATCTCGATGAGGTCCTGCAGGAGTGTACCGCCACCATCATCAGTGAAGTGGACGGGCTGAAACGGCTCGTCAATGAGTTTTCCCAGTTTGCCAAGATGCCCGATGCCCGTCCCACACCGAACAACCTCCATGGGATTGTCTCTGAGGTTTGCACCCTTTATGAAGGGCACCGGGGGATTCAGATTGTGAAGGAACTGGATGAAC
>CAYQVN010000177.1:0-4818 GCA_964420895.1 uncultured Nitrospirota bacterium
TTTCATCTTTCCCGTATCCCCGCTTTGTCACCATCACATCGCCGAAACGAGTCGTCTCGCTATTCCCCACGATGACCGTCGTCAACATGTCGATCTCGTGGTCGAGCATCCTCTCAAGGTCGGTCAGTACCACACGACTCTCCCCGCGATGGGCGGAACGGACGATCCCTACCGGCGTCGCCCCCTCCCGGTACTCCAGTAGAATCCGTCGCGCCTCAACGATCTGCTCCCGCCGCCCACGGCTTCTCGGATTAATAAGCACGACGACGAAATCCCCTGCCCCTGCGGCATGAAGACGCTTGATGATCATCTCCCAAGGAGTCAGCAGGTCACTGAGGGAAACGGAGGCATAATCGTTCATGAGGGGCGCCCCCAGAAGGCTCGCCGCCGCCTGTGCCGCCGAAACACCGGGGACAATCTCCAGATTAATTTCCCCTTCATCGCCCTCCCGGTCCCGGAGGAGTTCCAGAACCAGCCCCGCCATCCCGTAGACCCCGGCATCACCGCTGGAGACAAGGGCAACCTTCCGGCCGGCAAAGGCCGTATCGATCGCCTCCCGGCAACGTTCAACCTCTTTCATCATCCCCGACTCCCGGAGTTCCTTCTCGGGAAACTCCTCCCGGATCAGTTTCAGATAGGTCCGGTAACCGAAAATGACTTCCGATATCGAAAGGACCTCCCGGGCCCTGCCGGTCATCTGCACGGCATCGCCCGGTCCCATCCCTACGACAACGAGAGTCCCGTCCCCTCGGCCACAGCCATTGTTACATTGCCGGATTTCACCTTGGGAACGACAAGTGAATCGGTGCCGGCCCCCTTCATCGCTGCCTGTTCGCATACGCCTTTGACTCCTAATTCTTTTAACGCCCATGGCGAAGGCCCTGTGCCGTCGGGCATGGCGTTCAGTTCATCTCGCGAATAAAATCGAATCGGTACACCGATCTTCTCAGAAAATGCACAAAGCCCCGCCTCATCGGCCTTGGCATCCACAGATGCAATCCGACCCACCGAAAGGACCGACAACCCCCGCTTCCTGAAAAGGGAATGGAAACATGCCTCGATCTCCTCCGCCTCTGTCCCGCGGTTGCACCCGATCCCGCAAACAAGATTCTTCGACCGCAGTAGCAGAGTCCTGCCGTCTTGCTCACATTCCTCGATCCGTCGATTGCTGATCACCACCCGGGCCCGGCAGTCTGAGGCGAAGAGAGCCGAAAGAGTTTCGAAGGGAATCCAGGGGCCGGCGGCATCCCGGAGCCACTCCGGCCGGCTGCTGAAGATCCCCACCCGTTCCCCGTTGACGAGGGCGGCGTTCACCCCCTTGACCACCTCGGGATTCTCGATGATGAGCCCCATCTCGCCGGCCCACATCTCCGCGGCGGGAAGTCCCGAAAGATCGGTGGCCGTGGTGATCACCGGATCGGCACCGGTCAACTTCGCCACCTTCAGGGTCAGGGCGTTGGCACCCCCCAGGTGCCCGGAGAGGAGGCTGATCACGTGACGCCCTTTCTCGTCCATCACCAGTACTGCCGGATCATGACGCTTGTCGGTGATGAGACCCGAGATCACCCGGACGACGATTCCCGTCGCCATGATGAAGAGGAAGGCGCCGTATTCCGGCCAGAGCCTCGCCACCTCTTTCGGCAGGGGAGGGTCGAAGGGGTGTTCACCTTCAGATTCCTCCGCCATCTCCCGCGGAGAAAAGACCGTACATGCCGGCAGGAGACCGGCAACCTTACGGGCCAGGTCCCGGCCGTTTCTCGTGACCGAGATGAGGGCGATTCGATCGGTGCGTAACTGTTTCATTGCGCTGGATCCATCTCCCGTCCCGGATCAACCGGGACGCTACAGGGTTTGGATCTGACGATTGTTTTCTTCATGACCTTCATGTCCTTCATGGTAAAATGAAGTTTTCAGCGATCAGCTTTCAACCTGAAACCACTTCCCCCCTCACCCTCACCTCTCCCCAAGGAGAGAGGTGTCTATTATTTCCCCCTGTCCCCCGAGGTGATTGTATTTGATTTACATTTTTTGTTTTTCAATTCACATCTTTCCCCTTCCTGTACCCATGGGAAAAATGTCCGTCATAGAGCTTCGACCGGGGAGAACGATCGAGGGTCTTCAGCACCGGGTCAAGAACATCCCCTACGACGATCAGGGCCTGCCGGGTGATCCCGGCATCCTGTACCATCGCCGCAATCGTTTCAAGCCGCCCCTTAAGGATCTTCTGGTCGGGCCAGCTCGCCCGGTAGACCACGGCGCAGGGGGTATCGCCGCGATAACCTTCCCGCAGGTCGTCGACAACCTTTTCGATCATCCCGATACTGAGAAAGATCACCATCGACGCCCGGTGTGCAGCAAGCAGAGAGAGCCGCTCTTTCTCCGGCACAGGCGTTCTCCCCTCCCGGCGGGTCAGGATCACCGTCTGGGAGAGGTCGGGCAGGGTCAACTCCTGCTCCAGGGCTGCTGCAGCCGCAGAGAAGGCGCTCACCCCCGGCACCACCTCGAAAGAAATCTCGTAACGTTCCAGCTCCACCATCTGCTCAAAGATCGCACCGTAGATCGCCGGATCCCCTGTGTGGAGACGAGCCACCATCTTCCCTTCAGTGACGGCCGAAACCATGGCCCGGACGATCTCACCCAGGTCCATCTTCGCCGTATCATGGATCTCGGCCCCTTCCTTCGCACGATCCAGGATCACCGGATTGACGAGAGAGCCTGCATAGAGGATCAGATCGGACTCGGCGATGATCCGCGCCCCTTTCAGGGTCAGAAGCTCCGGGTCGCCGGGACCGGCCCCGATAAAATAGACCATGGACATTTCAGACACCTCTCATATGGATTTCGTCACAATCAACGTCGATAGATAATCAAGTGTTTCCCCATCAACCTCCCTCAGGTCACGGTAGATCCGTTCCTCCTCCGTCCCGCAGCGCGTAACGAGGAGGGCCTGGTCGAGAATTCCCAGTTCCTCCAAGACCGCAAAGACACGGTCGTATACACGGCTCACCTTCATAAGGACCACCGTCTCAAAACTTTCCAGCGCCTCTTTGATCTCCTCGGGTCGATAAGTAGCCGGCAGTATCAGAACCCGCTCGCTCGTCCGGGCGAGGGGGATTCCCGCCGCTGCAGCAACGGCCGTCACCGACGTCACCCCCGGCACGACCTCCCAGTTGAGACGGGGAAAACGTTTTCTCATCCCGTCCAGGATGTAACCGAAGGTGCTGTAGAGGAGCGTGTCTCCGATGGTCAGAAAGGCAGCATCCCGTCCCGATTGGAGAACAACACCAATGGCATCCGCCGCCTCCGCCCAGGCCTCTTCGAGAATCTCTTTTTCCCGAGCCATGGGGAAGTGGAGAAAGACCACCTCCTGCCGCTCCGAATCGATCAGTCCTTCAACCACCTTCAGAGCATGGCTACCACCGCCCTGCTTCGCCTCGGGCGTAAAGATCACCGGCACCTTTCCGAGGAGGCGTGCCGCCTTGAGGGTTAGAAGTTCCGGATCCCCCGGGCCGACACCGATACCATAGAGTTTTCCTTTTGGGGTCACATCTTCAAATATCATTTAACCATTCTCTCCATTCTTGGCCATCCCATCCGCAATGGTACCTCCAGCAGGTCCGCGATTCATGTAATCTCTCCACTCACAATGAAGACCGGGTTCTCCGCCTTCAGCATGGTCCGACCGGACAGTTCCTTTCCCCGTGAAACCTGGAGGGAGATCACTTCGATAGAAAATTTCTTTGCCGCCAGGACGGCCCTCGCCTCTCCAAGACTTTCCAGTGTAACCGTATTCACTACAATCCGCCCCCTCTTTTTCAGGCGAGTTGCGACCGTCCGAAGGATAGCCGGAAGGTCCTTCCCTCCTCCTCCCACAAAGACCCGGTCCGGATCGGGAAGGTCACGGAGCACCTCCGGCGCTTCACCGGCCACGGGAACCACCTGGCCGGGGGCATAGGTGGCAATGTTCTTTTTCAACAGGGCAAGGCGTTTCGAAACCTTTTCCACGGCATAGGCCTTCGCTCCCTCAGTCAAGCGTACAGCCTCGATGGCAACGGAACCGCTCGATGCCCCCACATCCCAGAGGATCGCATTCGGGACCATCTGCAGTTTGGCCAGAGTCACCGCTCGGACTTCCCCCTTGGTGATCATCCCTTTTTCGTGTCTCAGGAGATCATCGGTCAGTCCCAAAGAGGGTTCCAAAGCCTCGTTTACAATCACCATGACATTGAGATCGGGAAAGCGTTTCTCCGTCAATTCGGAAAGTCTGCCAACAACGATCTTTTCGTCTTCTCCACCGAGACGGCAGCAGACGTAGGCTATGCAATCGCAAAGGCCGGCCTTCAGAAGGATCTTCGCAATCCGTCCTGGATGATTCTTCGGGTCCGTGAGGACCGCCACCTTTCCATGGCGCCGGACGGCATCAACGACGGGACCTGCTTCACGTCCGTGGAGGGAGAGGAGGAAGGCATCATGCCAGGTCAGGCCGATCCGTGCGAAGGCGAGTTGCATGGAACTGACATAGGGATGGACTTCCAGTTCCTCCGGGGAGAAATGTTCCCTGAGGAACCCTGCAAGACCGAAGAAGTTGGGATCCCCCGAAGTGAGGACGACAACCTTTTTCCCATCCTTCCGGGCCCGGGCGATCCGTCGGGGAAGCTCTTCCAGATGCCCCTCCAGGGCAACCATTTTTCCCTGCATCTCCCGGAAACCGTCGAGGATCTTGCTCCCCCCAACGAGGAGGTCGGCCTCCCGCACCTTTGCAAGCATCGCCGAGTTGAGGCTCTCAGGCCCTTTCAGTCCCACACCGATGAGGGAAAC
>CAYQVN010000178.1:0-3007 GCA_964420895.1 uncultured Nitrospirota bacterium
TCTTTCAAGGCAATCGTGCCGAGAAAATTCCGGTCCTTCCCGAGGACATAGAAAACCCCTTCCCGGGCATCGGCCATCTGATCAACCAGTTTGCTGAAAGGAAGACCTTCCGAGATCGGTTCTGCCGTATCGATCACATCCCGCACATGCATCCTCCGCAGGACATTGATCTCCTTGCCCTGAAAGATATTGATCCCCCGGAGGGCCAACTTCAGTGTGTAGATCGATTCCTTTTCCAGTTTGTTGGCCAGAAGGGAGCTGACGATACAGCTGATCATGAGGGGAAGGATGATCTTGTAATCATTGGTCAGCTCAAAGATGATCAGGATCGCCGTAATCGGCGCATGGGTGGCGCCGGAGACCACGGCCCCCATGCCGACCAATGCATAGGCCCCGGCAGTGGCGGTCATATCCGGGAAGAATGTATGCACAATGGAACCAAAGAAACCACCCGCCATGGCGCCGATGAACAAAGAAGGGGCGAAGACACCGCCGGAGCCCCCGGAACCGAGGGTAATAGACGTTGCCAGCAGTTTGACAAAAATCAGGAGGAAGAGAAAATACCAGGTCAGATTGCTGTGGAGAGCCAGGTTGATTGTCTCATAACCGACACCGTAGATATGGGGAAAGCCGAGGGCGATACATCCGATGGCCACTCCTCCCAGGGCAGGTTTGACTGCTTCATGGATTGGCATCTTTTCAAAAGCGGACTCGGAGAAATAAAGGACCCGGATAAAAGCGAGCGCCACGATGCCGCAGAAAAGGCCCATGGCGAAGTAGAAGATCAGTTCATAGGGGCTGACGAGCTGGTAGGTGGGAACATCAAAGGCTGCGAAATCGCCCAGGTAATGGCGGGAGACCACCGTGGCCATGACCGAGGAGATCACGATCGGACTGAATCGGGTCAGGCCGAAATCCCCGAGGATGATCTCCACGGAGAAGAGCGCCCCGGCAATGGGCGCATTGAAGGCGGCGGCAATCCCGGCGGCGGCGCCACAGGCCACAAAGGTCCGAAGCCGCCTTCCCGAAACCATGAACAGTTGGCCGATGGTGGAACCGATACTCGACCCGATCTGCACCACCGGCCCTTCCCGACCGACGGAACCGCCCGTCCCGATTGACAGGGCAGAAGCCAGGGCCTTGATCAATGCCACCCGGGGCCGGATCACACCATCCCGGATTACGACCGCTTCCATAACCTCCGGCACCCCGTGTCCCTTCGCCTCCTGGGCAAAGTAATGGATCAACGGCCCTACGATCACTCCGCCTGCCACGGGGATCAGGATTTTTTCGTACCAGGGAAGGGATATCGCCAGATCGAGGATATTCAGCCCCGGGCCGAATGAAAGCTCCTGAAAAAGCTTGATCAGGAAGCGGACACCGATCGCCCCGAACCCCGCAAGGAGACCGATCACAATGGCCACGAGAATCACGAAGGTATGCTCCGTCATCTTCATCCGCTCCATATGCTGGAGCAGATAACGCTTCCATGCCTGAAGCATGCGTCCCCGTAGTGATTTTTTTGTGGCAGCTTCGACCATCAAAAGCTCACCCGCTGAAGTTCTCTGTCTAAGGGAAAAATCAAATGAGTGGTTTCTTTTCATCTTGACAAAGTAACGAAACCAAGTCAATAGAAACCTAATGGTGAAAAACATAATGAATAGACAAAAGGAGGGTTTTGCAGTATAAAATGAAATGCGTTCTGCAAACGTAAACGTCCGTTCCACTTTCAGGAGACGTTCATGAAAAACCTCCTTTTCCTTTTCTTCCTTGTCGCGGGGGTACTCCTCCTTCCTTATTCTTCAATCTCCAACGAGAGAACGGCCTATCACATCGAGATCGACGGTGTCATCAATCCCGTTGCAATGGACTTTATTCAGAAGGCGATTCAACGTGCGGAAGAGGATGACGCCGAATGTCTGATCCTGCAACTCGACACACCGGGCGGCCTGGGAGAATCCATGCGGGAAATCGCCAAATCCATGTTAGGCGCCAAGGTTCCTGTGATCGTCTATGTCGCCCCCAATGGCGCGCGGGCGGCCTCGGCGGGAGTCTTCATAACCCTTGCCGCCCATGTGGCCGCCATGGCGCCGGGGACCCATATCGGGGCCGCCCACCCCGTCAATGTGGGGGGTCAGTCGATGGAAGAGGAGATGGCGAAAAAGGTGGAGAACGATTTTGCGGCTTACATCCGCTCCCTGGCTGAACAGCACGGGCGCAACGCAGAATGGGCGGAAAAGGCGGTCCGGGAAAGCGTCTCCATCACTGCAGACGAGGCATTAGAACTCAAAGTCATCGATCTCATTGCAAAAGACCTACCCGAGCTGTTGGAAAAGATCGATCAACGGAAGGTCACCGTCAACGGAGAGGAACGGACGCTCCAAACCAAGGAACTCACCGTCAAGGAAATTCCCAGGGGCATGCGGTACCGGATTCTCGATACCCTCTCCAACCCCAATGTGGCCTATATCCTGATGATCCTCGGATTCTACGGCCTCTTTTTCGAGATCTCCAATCCCGGCGCCATCCTGCCCGGCGTGGTCGGGGGGATCTGCCTGGTCCTTGCTTTTTATGCATTCCAGTCCCTTCCGATCAACTACGCAGGACTGCTGTTAATCCTCTTTTCCATTGTCCTCTTTGTCGCCGAAGCGTTGGTCATCAGTCACGGCGTTCTCGCCATTGGAGGGATCGTCGCCATGACACTCGGTTCTCTCATGCTGATTGAATCTCCCCTGCCCTTCCTCCGGATCTCCCTTACGGTGATCCTGCCGACCGTGGCGCTTACGGCCCTCTTCTTTCTCATTATTGTGGGCCTGGCCATCAAGGTCCACCGGAAGAAACACGCCTCCGGGCCGGAGGCCCTCATCGGGGAAGTCGGAAAAACCGAGACCGACCTCGATCCGGAAGGAACGGTCTTCCTCCACAGCGAACTCTGGAACGCCACCGCCCCGGAACGGATTGAAAAGGGGACGGAGGTAGAAGTGGTTGGACGGGAAGGACTGGTGTT
>CAYQVN010000178.1:3107-4785 GCA_964420895.1 uncultured Nitrospirota bacterium
AACGGATTGAAAAGGGGACGGAGGTAGAAGTGGTTGGACGGGAAGGACTGGTGTTAACGGTTAAACGGAAAGATTCATAGACTGTAAAGGAGAACCATCATGCTCATGCAAATGCTCCCCATCCTTATCTTGATTGCCTTCGTACTCTTTTCAATTTTCAAGGTCATCCGGGAATATGACCGGGCTGTGGTCTTTCGATTAGGCCGATTTCATGCCGTCAAGGGGCCGGGATTGATCATCCTCGTTCCGCTCCTCGACCGGATGATTCGCGTCTCCCTCCGGACCATCGCCATGGACATTGACCCCCAGGACGTAATCACCCGGGACAATGTCTCCATGAAGGTCAATGCCGTTCTCTACTTCCGTGTTCTCCAGGCCGACAAGGCCATCATCGAGGTGGAAGACTATCTTTATGCCACCTCCCAACTTGCCCAGACGTCCCTGCGGAGTATCATGGGCCAGGCGGAACTCGACGAGATCCTTTCAGCGCGGGAGAAGATCAACCTGGAACTGCAACAGGTCATTGACAAGCAGACCGATGCCTGGGGAATCAAGGTCTCCCTGGTAGAGGTCAAACACATTGACCTCCCCCAGGAAATGCAGCGGGCCATGGCAAAACAGGCCGAAGCAGAGCGGGAGCGCCGCTCCAAGGTCATCCACGCAGAAGGGGAATTCCAGGCGGCCTCAAAGCTTGCCGATGCCTCCACCATCATCGAGGAACACCCCATTGCCCTGCAGTTGCGTTATCTGCAGACCTTGAGCGAGATCGGGACGGAGAACAATTCCACCACTCTCTTTCCGATTCCCATCGACCTTTTGACTCCTTTCCTCAACAAAGGCAAAGGACAAACGGGAGGAACCACGACGGGGTAAGGGATGAAGCATCTGGCGATTCGGATCTTTTCTGATTATATCTGCCCTTTCTGCTATCTTCTGCAGGTCAAGATGGAACGGTTGAAAGGGGTCCTCCCCATCGAGGTGGAATGGCTACCGGTCCTGGCCCATCCGGAAACCCCGGACGAGGGACTTCCCCTGCAGGAACTGATCCGGGATCAACAGTATATTCAAGATGCCGTGGAGTCGGTCACCAAACTGGCGGAACAGGACGGCATCGATCTGCGCCTCCCGGTGCGGGTCTCCTCCTCCAAGATGGCCATCTGGATGTCCGAATGCGCCCGCCGGAATGGCAAATTCGAGGAATACCACCGCAGGGTCTATGAGGCCTACTTTCTGGAAGGAAAGGACATCGGCGATGACCAGACCATCCCGGAGATCATCAAGGGACTCGCCATCCCCCGGGAGACAATCGTCGCCTTCGGACGGGACCGGGAAAGTTACGGCAGGGTCATTACCGAGCGACTCCGGGAATGCCGGGACCGAAAGATCACACAGGTCCCGACAATGATCATCCGTCAACAAACAATCGAAGGCTCGCTCCCCTATTCCCTCCTCCACCAGGTTGTGGATGAGGCGCTCCACTGCTCATGATCAAGGCAGGAAATGGGAAGACAGAGGTCACGGGGAAAACCTAAAACCGGACTCTCGCGGCGTAGAAACCACAGAGAAAATCAAATCGTGACAAAGAGAAAGTCAAAAGCATTTGACCACGGGGGACACGGAGATCACGGAGAAAAGCAGGACATGGCAAAAGCGAAAAACAAAAGCTTATAACCACGGG
>CAYQVN010000179.1:0-4784 GCA_964420895.1 uncultured Nitrospirota bacterium
CAGAGGTTGCAACGGTCGGCACTGCACCATTGACAGAAGTCACAGTCGGGGCAGGGGTACTTCTTTTCGATCTTTTTCGGCCCATTCTTCATGCCTTCAGTATAGCGAAGCCGGTAGTCCGGCGCAATCGGAAGCTCAATCCATTTTCAGATCTCCTTTTCCCTTGCAATGCTTTGTGTCCTTGATATAATTGTCGAAAAAACATCCAGGGAGGCGAAAAAAGAAAGCGTGAGAATCTTTATCCATCTTTTCGGGGTACTCTTGTGGGCCTATCTCCTGGTGGGATGTTCGGTCTTTCAGAAGGTCCCACTTCCGGCGCGGTCCTCTTTTCCCTTAAAATATTTTTATCACCCCTCCTATTCCTCGATTGGGGCCATGTATGCAAAAGATGCGGCTCTCTCTATTGAATTGTTGGAACGATTGAGCCGCAAGGAGCCGGAGAATCTTTCTTACAGGCTGACCCTGGCCGACATGTATCAGGACCGGGGGCGGGTCAACGATGCCATTCGGTTATGGTTCGAGATTCTGGATATGAGCCGCCAGCGGGGGATCATCGATGGGAAGAATGTTCCCGTCTATTTTATCCCGATGCCACCCGATCAGCAGGAAGGGATGCG
Organism: uncultured Nitrospirota bacterium; assembly: GCA_964420895.1. GTDB lineage: Bacteria > CG2-30-53-67 > CG2-30-53-67 > CG2-30-53-67 > CG2-30-53-67 > JAADIO01. The sequence goes on from CAYQVN010000179.1 coordinate 618, forward strand.
TGCCTATGGCCGACGGATCGACAAAGCCCTGGCTTATTCCAATATAGGACGGATTTATTCTCAGAATGCATTCTATCTACAGGCTGCCGAATATTACAGTACCGCTGCGGCTCATTCGAGTGACACCGATCGAAAGGCGGATCTCTACAACCGCGGCGGCCGGGCCATCGGATTGCAAAAAATGGATTTTTTCATTTCCGAAGAGGATGGGAAAGCTTATCGGAAAGAGGGGAATCGGATCGTTCCGGTGGACCCGACGGCAAAGCTCCATCGGGAGCTGGCCTTTTACGAGATGGCGGCCGCCCTGCCGGTAAAAGACACGGAACTGGCCGGAAAAATCCGGAAGAATCTGGCCCGTGTCAGGGGGGAACTCGCCGCATTTCAGCCCCCGTCGACAAAGAAGGCAAAGAAGGAAGAGAAGCCCCTGCCTTTGCAAGACCGTCCTGAGGAGCCGACGGGTGATCTCTGGAAGCAAGCTTTGGTACATTTCCGTGCCGGAGAAATGGACCAGGCGGTGGCCCTCTGGGACCGGCTCGCGGCGGATTTTTCCGACGATGACTTCCTGGTCGAAGTGGAACTTGATTGTGAAAGCGGATCCTTGCACAACACCTTTGCCAAACTTCGCCGTCCGGACGATTTCTTTCTCCTTTCTCGCCCTTTTAAGGGGAAGACCTGCTATCGTCTCTGTCTCGGTTTGTATCAGAGCCGGGAAGAGGCTGAGGAACGCGTTCAAGAGGTCAGGAAAGCACTCGGCAGTGACGAGGTGCGTCTTCGCAATGCCGCGCTGTTTCAGAAAGCCAAGGAACCTTCTAAAGGGGAATCATGAGAAATATTGTTCTCCTCCGCTTTCAGTTTTTCCCTGCTGATACACCATGGGATTGACGGAGAAGATTCGACGCAAGATGGGGGAAGCCTTCCGGGACTACCGGATGATTGAGGAAGGCGACAAGATACTGGTCGCTGTCTCCGGCGGGAAAGACAGTCTCAGTCTTCTTCACCTCCTGCGGAAAAATGCCACCCATGCGCCCATCCATTATTCCCTGATCCCAGTGCATGTCGATCTCGGGAGCTGCCGGAGCAAGGTTGGACTCCTGACGGATTATTTTCGGAAAACCGGAGAGGATTTCCGGATCGTGGAATCCGGGGTCGGCCGGGATATCTGCGGCGCCGAGGACCTTCCGGAAAGTTGTTGCTTTCATTGTTCCCATATCCGGAGGAACCTGATTTTTCAGACGGCCCGGGATCTTGGGATTCGAAAGATTGCCTTCGGCCATCATCGGGACGATCTCATTGAAACCTGTCTGCTCAATATGTTCTATGCGGGGAACATCAGTACCATGCTCCCCCGTCAGGAACTCTTCGATGGAAAGGTGAGCCTGATCCGGCCTTTGGCCTATTGCCGGGAGGAATGGTTGCAAGACTATGCACGCCTCCATAGACTGCCGGTGCGGGAAGAAGCCTGTGAAGAAGGGGGACCCCGTTCCCGAAGGCGGAGAATCAAAAAAATACTTTGCGAACTGGAATCGGAAACCCCCGGCATGAAAGGAAACCTCTTCCATTCGCTGATGAATGTCCGCGAAACCTATCTACCGAAACCGACCGACCGGAAAAGTAAAACCGGTCGAAAAGAAAGGTCCCAAGGTGTCGAGTAAGATCCAGGGGAATCTCAAGATCATGTCCCTGCCCGATGTATTGCAGTGGATCAGCCTGGCTCAGAAGACCGGATCGCTGATCTTTGAACAGGGACCGGAAAAAAAGGTCATCTTCTTCCGCAAAGGGGTGATCATCGGCGCCAATGCCAATCATCCAAAAGACAAGATCGGCGAGGTCCTGGTCCGGATGGAACTTCTCGCTTCGGAGGATCTGGAACAGGGGCTGCAGAAGCAGAAAAAGACATCGGAGTTGATCGGAGACATCTTCCTGTCGCAGGGACTTCTGACCACCAAGGAATTTGTTTCCGCCCTGGAACGTCAGGCCACGGAGATTATCTACGATCTCTTTTCCTGGAAAGAGGGAGACTTCCTCTTTCAGGAACGGCTCCCCCGGGTGCGCACTATCCCCATCGCAATCCAGGTCGATTTCATCCTGATGGAGGGGATGCGCCGTGTCGACGAATGGCACCGGATCAATGAGGCCTTTCCCACCCTTGATATCATCCTCGACTGGGCGGACCGCAATCCCGATGGAGTGGAAGCGGAAGAACTCAGGACACTTCTCAATCTGGTCGACGGGAAGAATACCATCCTCGACATCTGTTCCCAGTCCCCTTTGAACGATTTTGAAACCTGCAATTTCCTCTATACCCTTTATCAGGGACGGAAGGTCGGGAAAGCAGGGATCCGAACTTCCCAGGAAATTATGGAGGAGGATGACCCTCGACGACTGTTGATGCGGGGCAAGGTTTTTTATCAGGAGCGGGATTTTGCCGAGGCCATTCCTTTTTTTGAACGTGTTCTGAAGCTTGAGCCGGGCGACAAGGAAGCGGAACGTTTCCTTGCCCGCTCCATTACGGCCGTGCAAAACGACCTTCTCCAATCGATGGGTTCCCCCAATTCCGTCCTCCAGATAGACGAACGGTTCCGTTTCGACAAAGCCCGGGATCTGACCGCCGCCGAAGGGTTTCTTCTCTCCCGGATTGATGGTAAGTCGACTGCCAAGGAGGTGGCCTATCTCAGCGGGCTCTCCCAGACTGAGGCTTGCATCACCCTCAACCGCCTGCTGGAGAAGGGGATCATCCAGGCCGGGCCGGATAAGGAGAGCATGGGGCAGAAGAGGAAACCGGTCACAAAACGGGAGACCCTCGATCCTAAATGGAAGACTCTGGAACTGGACCTTGCCGAGACGTCCCTTTCCGAGATCCTCCTCGACCGCATCAAGCAGCGGCAGACCGGTGTACTCCAACTATTGCAAGCTCCCATGGATCTTCGGGTCTACTTCCAATCCGGTGCCATGATCTTTGCCGGATCCAACATGGAAGCCGACCGGTGCGGAAGCATCCTGCTCCGGCGGGGAAAGATCACCGAGGCGCAGTATGAAGCCGTGAAATCCCTTGCCGAGGAGCAGAACATGCTTCAGGGAAATGCCCTGGTGAAACTGGGCATTCTGACCCCCAACGATCTGATCTGGCTGACCAAGACCCAGACCGAGGAGATCCTGATCAGCCTCTTCGGTTGGCGGAAGGGAAAGGTCCGTTTTTTCGAGACCGGTCTTTCCGGCTTTGATATCATCCAGCTGAAACTGAGTCCGGGGCGCATCTTCATGGAAGGTACCTGGCGTTATTATGAGGAGGCGGAGATTCTGGAGGTCTTTCCATCTTGGGAGGTCCTCTTTGACCGGGTGGAATCTTCGCCGCTGACCCGGCTGGATCTCGATCTGACGGAAACGGAGACCGCCATCCTGGAGCAGATCAATGGACGTCACCCGATCAATGCGATCGCCCGTCAAACCCAACTGCAGCGTCTTGAGATTTTAAAAGTCCTTTACGGATTCTACTCCCTCGGCCTGGTGCGAATCTGCGGAATGGCCGATGCGGACCAGAAGGAGGAAAAAAGGCGAACATTGCAGGAAATGCAGGAGAAGTGGGAGGGCATACAGCAAGAGAACTATTATCGTATCCTCGACGTTGAACCGGATGCCGACAACCGGGAGATCAAAAAAAGCTTCTTCCGTTTCAGCAAGCAGTACCATCCTGACAAATGCTTCCGTTATGCTGATGGAGAGATCCTCGACCTGATGCCGAAGATCTTCATGAGCGGAAAAGAGGCTTACGAAATTCTCTCCCAACCGGAACGTCGGAAGGAATATGATCAGTTCCTCCGGGAACATGGTGAGGACAGATCGGCCGCTGAATTTCAGGAACATGTCAGACCAAAGGTCGAAGTGGGGAAGATCCTGAAGGCGGAGGACCACTTTAACAAGGGGAAAGGACTCCTTTATTCCGGTCGTGCGGGGGAGGCGCTGCAACTCTTTGAAAAGGCCCTGGAGGGGGTGCCCGACGACCCGGATTACAATGCTTATGCCGGTCTGGCCCTGGCACGTCTGAAAAAGGGATACCGCAAGTCACTTAATTATATTGAACGAGCCCTGGTCGCCAATCCCCAGAATGCGGACTACCATGCCTTCCTGGGGGAGGCCCACCTGCGTTACGGGAAGGAGCGCAAGGCCCTG
>CAYQVN010000180.1:0-4767 GCA_964420895.1 uncultured Nitrospirota bacterium
AGTCAAAAGCATTGACCACGGAGATCACGGGGAGCACGGAGAAAAGCAAAGGCGAAAAGCTCTCGACCATGAAGAACATGAAGGTCATGAAGAAAAATCAAAAGTACTCACCACGGAGAAAAGCAAAATAGGTAAAGGCATGATCAAAAACATTTACCGCAAAGGTGCAGAGGGCGCAGAGAAAAGCAACACATGGGAACAACAATCAACATGAAGGACATGTAGAAATGAAAGAGATCAAAAGCAAAGTCAGAAAGCATTCACCACGGGGAACACGGGGAAAAGGTAACAGATAGAAAACAAAAAGCAAAGTTCAAACCTGTTTGACAGGATGAACAGGATCGACAGGATGGAAACAAAAATAAAAACTATAATAAGAAAGATCCGTTTTATAGGACATTTCCCAAGCCGGAAAATCCAAGGGAAAAGGGGTCAAGTCTGCCGTTGGCTTTTCTCGTCAGTCCTTATCTTCTTCTCGGTCCCGTTCGCAGGGTGCCTTTGCTGATCACTGAAAGCTGACTGCTGCCCCCTGCTTTTAGATCAGCTTGTTCAGCGAATACTCAATGATCCCTTCCGCACCCGCCTTGATCAGTTTCGGGATCAGTTCCCGGACGGTTGCCTCGGAAATGACCGTTTCCACGGAGACCCAGTCACTCTGGTAGAGGGAGGAGACGGTCGGTGCTGTAATGCTCGGGAGGGTGTCGACTACATCGTTGACCTTCTCCTTGGGGACGTTCATCTTCAATCCCACCATCCCGTCGGCTCGTAAGGCCCCCTGCAGGAGAGTGGCGATCTGACTGATCTTTTCCCGTTTCCATGGATCCTTCCAGGCGGTATTGTTGGCCACGAGCTGGGTGTTGGTCTCCATCATCTCGTGGATAATCCGCAGGCCGTGGGCCCGGATGGTGCTTTCCGTCTCGGTGATCTCCACGATGGCGTCAACAAGCCCTTCCACCACCTTTGCCTCCGTCGCTCCCCAGGAAAACTCCACCTCCACATGGATCCCTCGCTCCTTGAAGTAGGATTCAGTATAGTGGAGTAGTTCCGTGGAAACCTTTTTGCCTTCCAGGTCCTCGATTTTTTTGATCGGGGAATCACCGGCGACGGCCACAACCCAGCGGGCAGGTTTCTGGCTTGCCTTGGAGTAGATCAGGTCACAGACCACTTCCACGTCGGCATTGTTTTCGTGGAGCCAGTCTTTCCCGGTCAGTCCCACATCGAGGGTCCCGTCCTGCACATAGCGGGGCATTTCCTGGGCCCGGACTAAGGCACAGGAAATCTCGGGATCGTTGATGGAAGGAAAATAATTCCGTGAGTGGGGCCGGATCTTCCAGCCCGACTTGTCGAAGAGGGCGATGGTCGCCTTTTCCAGGCTTCCCTTGGGGATGCCTAATCTCAATTTATTCACCGTAAACCTCCTTGGGATCAAAGACCCGTTCACCGACGGGGATCAATTTGTCCTGATCAACTTTCTGGTAGAAACAACTCCGGTATCCGGTGTGGCAGGCGGCGCCGCCGATCTGTTCTACCCGAAGCAGGATGGTATCCCGGTCGCAGTCGACAAAGATCTCCCGGACTTGCTGTACATGCCCCGAGGTCTCCCCCTTGGTCCAGAGTTGCTGCCGCGATCGGCTGAAGTAACAGGCCTTTCCTGTTTCGATGGTCTTCTGAAAGGAGGTCTCGTTCATATAGGCCATCATCAGGACCTCCCCGCTTTCGGCATCTTGGGCGATCGCCGGGATCAGACCGTTTCCTTTATCAAAATCGACAAGTTTCATACTACTTCCTTTCTACAGGTTGGTTTTTTGACATCTTTCCCAATTTTCAAAGCGAAGTCAAGGTAAAAAACCTCTTTTCTTCTACCGGGAAATTCAGGTATAATTTTTTTATGTCCGAACATTTTCAGATCCCTGCCACGGGAGCCCAGGAGATTGAGCGGCTCCAGGCATATCTCACCAAGCTTGAAGGTCGGGAAGAGGAATACCGGCGCGTAGTGTCCGCGCTCCAGGAAAGGATCTCCTTCGAGATTCTGGTCACCCGGCTTTCCACCAATTTCATCAATCTGGCAACAGACGAAATCAATCAACGAATTCAGCTTGCCCTGAAGGAGATCGGTGAATTTGCCGGCGTGGATCGCAGTTACCTTTTCCTCTTCTCCGAGGATGGGCTCCGGATGGACAACACCCATGAGTGGTGTGCGGACGGGATTGAACCACATCGGGAAGCGCTCCAGGGATTGGCTGTTGCGGATTACCCCTGGTACCTCGGCAAGATCAGGCGGTTGGAAACGGTGCATGTCCCGCGGATTGATGATCTGCCGCCCGAAGCGAAGGCGGCAAAAGAAGGCTGGCAGACCGCGGGGATTCAATCCCTCATCAATGTCCCCATCGTCACCGGAGGGATCCCCATCGGTTTTCTCGGTTTTGACGCCGTGCATCGGGAGAAGGAATGGCCCGAAGAGAGTATTGTCCTGCTCCGGGTGGTGGGCGAGATCTTCGCCAATGCACTGGCACGGAAGAAACTGGAAGAAGCGGTGGAGAGCGAACGGCGGATCAATGCCGTCCTGCTGGAGGTTGCCGGAGAGATTACGAAAACGACGGATCTGAAAAAACTTTACCGGCTGATCACGGAGATTGCCGGGAAGATCCTCCAACTTGATTACTCGACCCTCATGGTGGTCAGCGAAGACCGAAAACACCTGGTCATTCGCGATACCCAGGGCTTTCCTTCCTCGATGATCGATACCTTCCGCCTGATCCGGGGGCAGGGGCTTTCGACCTTTGTCATTGAAAACCGTTGTTCCGGCAAGGTGGATGATTTTCACAGGGAGACCCGATTCGAGATCCCGCCGGTGGTCTTTGAAAAGGGAATTCACTCCGCCCTCTGTGTCCCGATGATGCTGGAAGAGGATATCTTCGGTGTGCTGATCGGCCATACCCATGCCCAACGGGTCTTCTGCGATGAGGAGGTTACTCTCTATCAGGGGATTGCCAATCAGGCGGCCGTGGCAATCCAGAACGCCCTCCACATGGAATCTCTCCAGCGGGCAGAGAAACTGGAGTCGGTCTCTTACCTGGCCGGTGGAATCGCCCATGACTTCAATAATCTTCTGACCACGATCCTGGGGCATATTTCCCTGGCCCGTCTTCATACCCAACCGGAAGAAAAGGAGCATCAGATCCTGGCCGAGGCCGAGAAAGCCTCCCTCCGGGCCCGGGATCTGGCCGGTCAACTGCTGACCTTTGCCAAAGGGGGGGCGCCGGTAAAGGCGAAGACCTCCCTGCTCGAACTGATCCGGGAATCGATTGGTTTTGCCTTGCACGGTTCCACGGTCCAATCGGAATGCACGATCTCCGAGGATCTCTGGACGGTGGAGGTCGATGCAGGACAAATCAGCCAGGTACTGCATAACCTGGTGCTGAATGCTAAACAGGCAATGCCCGAGGGGGGGACGATTCAGGTGACCGCCGAAAATCTGGAGGTGAAGGAAGGGCTGAAGCCTCCGGTGGAACCGGGCGACTATATACGGGTGACCCTCACCGATCAGGGGCGGGGCATTCGAGAAGAGAACCTCTCGAAGATCTTTGACCCTTACTTCACCACAAAAGAGAAAGGGAGCGGGCTGGGTCTGGCGACGAGCTACTCCATTATCCGGAAGCATGGTGGGGCGATCGAGGTGACTTCGCAGATCGGGAAGGGAACGACCTTCTGCCTTTATCTGCCTGCCTTACGGGGGGAAGCGGCGCTCGAACGGACGACTTCTGATACACCGGTGGAGGGAGAAGGCAAGATTCTGATCCTTGATGATGATGCGATGATCCGGAAAGTAGCGGGAGACATCCTCAAACGTCTGGGTTATCACGTGGAATTTGCCGCCGAGGGAGGCGAGGCCCTGACGTTGTACCGCCGGGCCCGGGAGGCGGGGGAGTCCTTTCAGGCCGTGATCATGGATCTGACGATTCCCGGCGGAATGGGGGGAAAGGAAACCCTGGAAAAATTGCTGGAGATCGATCCGGAGGTACGGGCCGTGGTGTCGAGCGGTTATTCCAGTGACCCCATTATGGCTCATTACCGGGACTATGGTTTTCAGGGGGTGGTGGCCAAGCCTTACCGGATTACGGAAATGAGTGAAGTGCTCCACGCCGTCATTCATGATCAGGCGGGTTAACACGCCTGCCCTCCTTGCTCTTCGGTACCTTGCTTTCCGCAACAAAATTGTTTTCGCCTCTTTTGTTGTTCCTACTTTTCTCACTTTCTTCGTGACAACTTGACAGCTTGAAAACCCTCTGTTACTGTCGGAGGTCAAGAACGTCGAGTAATCTTGTAAAGGAAGTACCAGTGCGTTACCTGAATCTCGAAGGATACCGCCGGTGAGAGTCGGGCTTGTGAATACGGATTGGATCCTCATGAAAGGAGGTACCGGATGGCGAAGGCAACGAGAAAAACGGCGAAGAAAACGACAGGGAAAGCCACAAAGAAAAGAACCACGAAGAGCACAGCTACACAGAAGACAGGTGGACAGATTTTTACCTGCAGCACCTGTGGACGTGTGACCACAGACAAGGGGCATCTGTGCACTCCGGTCATGGCGAAGAAGTCTTTTACCTGTGATTCCTGTGGTCTGACGTCGACCAATGCACGTCACCTCTGTAAGCCCAAGGTGAAAAAATTGAGTTTTTTCTGTGATACCTGTGGCAGGGTCGCCGAGAAGAAAGAAAACCTTTGTAAGCCGAAAGCGATCCGCTGAATGGAAGATTGAGGACGGAA
>CAYQVN010000181.1:0-4745 GCA_964420895.1 uncultured Nitrospirota bacterium
CCTCATGACGATCCACCACCGCCGCACCGACAGCATCCCCCCAGACGTTGACCGTCGTCCGGCAGCGATCGAGCAGCCAATCTACGGCGAGGATCATCCCGATCCCTTCTACGGGGAGTCCCACCGACTGTAAGACCAGGACCATCGTCACGAGGCCCGCCTCGGGGATCCCCGCCGCCCCGATAGCTGCCAGGGTGGCCGTGAGAAAGATCACCACCAGTTCACCGCCACCGAGGAAAATGCCATAGCTCTGAGCGATGAAGATCGCCGCCACCGCCTCGTAGAGGGCCGTGCCATCCATATTGATCGTCGCACCCAGGGGGAGGACAAAACCAGCGGTCCGGTTCGAGACCCCCGCCTCTTCCGTCACGCACTCCAGTGTCAAGGGGAGGGTCGACGACGAAGAGGCCGTGGCGAAGGCCGTCAGGAGCGCCTTGGCAAGTTGGAGGAAGTAACGGCCGGGGTTCTTCCCTCCGAAGAGATAGAGGATCAGGGGGAGCACCAGGAACCCATGGAGCGAAAGCCCGATTACAACGGTACCGGCATATTTCCCCAGTTGTACCAGCAGATCCCAGACGGCCCCGCCGCCCCCCGTCGACCCGAGCCGGAAGGCAATGAGCCCGAAGATCCCCAGAGGAGCGAAGTACATGATCCCGTGAACGATCTTCATGACCGCCTCGTTGCAGGCGGAAAAAAACTGCTCCACGATTGACCTTTGTTCCCCCAGCATCGTAAAGGCCGTCCCGAAGAGAATCGAGGCGACGATGATCGGCAGGATCTTCAACTCCACTGCCGCCTGAACCAGGTTCGGATGAATCAGACCGGTCAGGACATCGAAGATGGAATAGACTTCCTTTGCCCGGACCGTCTCGGGAAGTTCCCCGCCGAAGACCGGAAAACCGACGCCCGGTTTCAGAATCAGGACCAACCCGATTCCGATGGCAACGGAAAGCCCCGTCGTCACCATGTAGTAGAGAAACGTCTTGATGCCTAACGTCCCGAGGCGGCGCACATCTCCCAGGCTCATGACACCAACGATAATCGAGGTAATGATGAGGGGTAGGACCATCATCTTCAGGGCATTCAGAAAAAGCACGCCCAACAGTTCCGTATGGAGTGCCGCCTCGGGAAAGAAGGAGCCGAAAGCGACTGCGAGAACGGCCCCGATAACGATCCAGAGAAGGAGCCCGGGTCCGCGGACGGAGAGATTCATAGCAGGAGTTCTCCTTTCAGAACGGTTACCGCCTTCCCGTAAAGAATGACACGGTCACCCTCCACCTGGAGACGGAGTGTGCCGCCTCTCCGGGAAACCTGTCGGGCGGAAAGGAAATTCTTCCCCAGTTTCTCCCCCCAGTATGGTCCGAGACAGCAGTGGGCTGATCCGGTGACGGGGTCCTCGGGGATCCCTACCGCCGGGGCAAAGAACCGGGAGAAAAAATCGTCGTCCTCATTGTCGGAAGCGGCGGTAACGATAATGCCCCGCACCGGAAGGGTGGCGAGAAAATCAAGGTCAGGTTTGAGAGTACTCAGGTGCTGCACTGATGAGATTTCCACGAGGAGATCCATCCGGTTCCGTCCCACATAGGAGAGCTCCGTTTTCAAAGCCTCTTCCAGGCCCGGCGGAGGGTCGATTGCCTCCGGCGGTTCGCCGGGGAAGTCGAGTTCGATCCATCCTTCCCTTTTCCCTGCACGGAGAATCCCGCCGCGCGTTTGAAAGGAGACAGGGACTCCTTCCGGCACCCTGCCTTCCTCCCACAGGATATGGGCCGAAGCCAGGGTGGCATGGCCGCAGAGATCGACTTCCATCATCGGTGTAAACCAGCGCAGCCGATAGCCCACCCCTTCCGGCAGGAGAAAGGCCGTCTCGGAGAGATTCATCTCGGCCGCCACCCTCTGCATCCAACGGTCCTCCCGGGGCGACGAGAGTAGACAGACCGCTGCGGGATTCCCCGCAAAGGGGAGATCGGTAAAGGCATCGACTTGATAGATGGGCGTTCCTTTCATGGGTTTGTCCAGTATCCATGGTGGAGGCCGAAAAAAACTATCGCTGCCAGACCGGGTGCTGTAAAATCGTCATGCCGTTGCAGGAGAAAATCAGACAGAGACGGGCCATCGGAAGGAACGGTCAGAAACTCTTCATGTTCGCTCCGGTCTTGGGCTTTGTTCACATGACGCAGGAGCTGTGTACGGGAAAGTTTCAAAGAGGTTTCAAAAATCAGTTCCGGTTTGCCATCCACACAACTTCGTACCAGGCCCCTGCACATCATCGCTTCGATCTGATCCGGCATCACGCCGGTCTCCTCCGCAATTTCGCACTCCATGGCCCGGAAGAAGGGATTCTCTCCCGACAGGATCGCCTCGACACTCAACTGCCGTTCCGGGTCGGGATGGCCCGCACAGACATGAAGGCGTCCACGCCCCGCCCAGACCTTGTTGCTTCTTCGCCCCAGCAGCAGAAAGCCATCTTCCGTCAGGAGCGTACTCGACAAGGCCACTCCCTGGCTCGTCTCTTCTGCACGGCACAGCCCCTCCCCGAAGGCATGGGATGTCCCGATCAGTTCCCGGTAGTCCGTTTCTCCCATCAGGAGATTGAACATCGGTGGACGGACTTCATGGCGGAGAAGGCGGAAGAGTTTTCCGTTGAAAAGGAGACGGCCCGTTTTTTCGGCTTCCCCGGTGGCCCGGGTCCACTCCTCTTCGATAACCCTTTCCAGGGCATCCGGATAGGTACGTCTTTTTCCCAGTAGATGGAGTTTCAACTGAAGTGGAGAAAAGAGGCCCTCGGCCAGGACCTCATAGGCATCGGTGGTAAGCACCGGCGAATCGTTTTTCTGCTCAATGGAAAAGATCGGTCACTCCTCCCTGAACGATCCGGGGAACGGTTCATACTTCAAGGGAAACAGGAACTTTTATCTCTATCTTCCTTCAGCAACCGGCGCACTCACTCCCCCGGGTGTGGGTTGATCATAGTCTGATCGGCATCAACCTTGTGGTCGAGAATGCGAACATGACGTCCCTCGATTTTCAGGCGTCCCTCCGCAAAGAGGCGGATCGACTCGGGGTAGATCCGGTGTTCCTGCCGCAGGATCCTTGCGCCCAGGCTATCGCCGTTATCGCCCGGCAGGACAGGGACCACCGCCTGAAGAATGATCGGTCCCGAATCCATCCCTTGATCGACAAAGTGGACGGTACACCCGGAGAAACGTACGCCGTAGTCGGCGGCCTTGGCCTGGACATGGATGCCGGGAAAAGCGGGCAGAAGGGCGGGATGGATATTCATAATCCGGCCGGGAAAGGCCCGCACGAATTCGGGCGAGATGATCCGCATATAACCGGCCAGGGTCACCAGTTCGATATGGGCCTCCTTCAAGGCCTCAATCATGGCGCGGTCATGGTCGTCCCGTTTCTCAAATCCCTTCGGGTCGATGACCCTCCAGGGGATCCCATGCCGCTCCGCCCGATTCAGGACCCCTGCATCAGGATTGTCCGTGAGGAGGAGGACCAGTTCCGCGGCCAGCTTCCCTGCCTCGATATGATCAATGATCGACTGCACGTTGGAACCGCCGCCCGAGGCGAGTGCACCGATCCGGAGTTTCGCCGTCATGTGAAGCTTACCTCCCCTTCACCTTCTCGGATCTGACCGATCTTCCAAGCGGACTTGCCGGACTTTTCCAGGTCCGCCAGGATCTTCTCAGCATCCTCCGGAGAGACGATCAGGGCAAAACCGATTCCCATGTTGAAGGTACGGTACATCTCCTCTTCCGGGACATTCCCCTTTTCCGCCAGCCAGGGGAAAACCGGGGGGATCTCCCAACTCCCCGGATCGAGCCTTACAGCACATCTCGGTGGAAGAATGCGGGGCAGGTTGCCCGGAAGTCCTCCACCGGTGATGTGGGACAACCCCTTGAGGGTGTACCGCTCCAGGAGAGGCAGGATCGTCTTCACATAGATCTCCGTCGGCGCCAGAAGGACCTCGCCGTAGGAGCGGTCGAAGGGGGCCTCCTTTTGATTCAGATCGAGTTGCATTCGATCGAAAACGATCTTGCGGACCAGGGAATAGCCGTTGCTGTGGATCCCCGTCGAGGCGATACCGATCACCTGATCTCCCGGGGCAATTGCCGAGCCGTCGATGATCCGGGACCGTTCCACCACTCCCACAGCGAAGCCGGCCAGATCGTATTCCTCATTCCCATAGAAGTCGGGCATCTCCGCCGTTTCCCCTCCGATCAGAGCACATCCCGCCTGCCGGCATCCTTCCACGATCCCTTTCACTACATCAGCGCTTCGTTTCACCTTCAGTTTTCCCGTCGCCAGATAGTCGAGAAAGAAAAGGGGCCGCGCCCCGGAGACAAGAATGTCATTGACACACATGGCAACGAGATCGATGCCGATCGTATCGTGGCACCCCGTCAGGAAGGCAAGCTTCAGTTTCGTCCCGACGCCGTCCGTTCCCGAAACGAGGACCGGTTCCTTGTATCGCCCCGGCTCCAGGGCGAAGAGTCCGCCGAACCCCCCCAGGTCGGTCACCACCTCGGGCCCGAAGGTCGTCTTCACCATGGGGGCGATGGCCCGTACGAAATCCTCTCCTGCATCGATATCAACGCCCGCATCTTTATAGGTCAGTTTTTTCTCTGTCATTCCGGCTCCCGTTCTTTTTTTTGATTCCCTTCAGATCGTTCCGATGGGGCAAGCCCCACCCTACATACTGTTCATTCTTAATCGTAATCTTACTCTTAATCTTAATC
>CAYQVN010000182.1:0-4738 GCA_964420895.1 uncultured Nitrospirota bacterium
AGATATTCCCGCCGATGTTCGCAGCGAGGCGATCGGGACCCTGATTGACAAGTATTTTGTGAACGACACGGTAATCCAGTCCGGTTATCCACTTGATATGCGCTATGCTGGACCTCGAGAGGCCTTGCTTCATGCGCTCTTCCGTCAGAACTACGGCTGCAGCCACCTGATCGTCGGTCGTGACCATGCCGGTGTCGGAGACTATTATGGTCCCTTTGACGCCCATCACATCTTTGATGAAATTCCGAAAGGCGCGCTGGAGACTCAGCCGCTCAAGATTGACTGGACCTTCTACTGCACCAAGTGTGATGGCATGGCTTCCATGCGGACCTGCTGTCATGGCAAGGAAGATCGGATGCTCCTCTCCGGGACCAAACTTAGAAAGATGCTTTCCGAAGGGGACGAGGTCCCGGATCACTTCAGCCGTCCCGAGGTGTTGAAAATTCTCCGGGCCTACTATGCCACGCTGACGGATAAGGTGGAGATTAAACTGCATAAGGCGGCCACCGGTGAGTAAGAGAGATCGCACCCTACAGTCCATCACTCGAATGCGGCCCGAAGGGGCTGCATTCGGTTTTTGAATCAGAGGTCCTATGGCTAAATATCAACATAATCCCTTTATTGAAAATTTTTGTTATCAGCTTGTGGCGCAGAAGATGAACGTGGACGAGCTGGAAGCCGAGAAGGTCGATCAGCTCGCGGAAGAGCTCTACACAAAGTTTGAGTCGTTATTCGGCAGAAAGATTATCGGGATTTTACCCGAAGATCAGAGAGAGGGATTCAAGAAACGGATGGGAAAAATTCATCTTCAGAAGGATGCCAAGAATCTGGATATGGTTGCTTCAATTTTGGGAGGCGCGGAAGTGGATGCCATGGAGTTTAATAAACTCCTGAAAAGTACGGTGAAAGAACTGGCAGAGGAATATTTAAAGAGCTGACGGCCGCCTTCTGCATGCCTCTTCTATCCATGCACAAAGGTGTCCCACGCTCTGCATTGCGGACAGTGCCAAAGAATATGCTTCGATTCGAAACCGCACTCTTTGCAATGATAAAAGAGATACTTTGTCGAGAAAATATCGACCAGAATTTTCAATTCCCTTTCGGCCTCGGAAGTGTTCCCCTCTTTCAGAAAGGTTTCGCCAAGTTTTTGGTGGGCTTCAATGCAGTCCGGTTGCGCTTTGATGACCTCCTGGAACTCACCGATCGCGGCTGTTAGATCCCCTTTGCGGAAATAGTGGTCCCCCAAGACCAGGCGTGTCTGGAAATCCCCCGGGTTGCGTTCGACATTCCGCTGATAGAGCGGTTCCATCTCTTCGTAACGCCCCAACTCGTAATAGGCGTTCTCCAACCGCTTATAGGTGAGAAAGGCATACTCCGGCGTCCGTTCAGCCACCCCTTCCCAGATTTCAATAGCTTTTGAGAACTTTTTTTGTTCGTGGTAATAATCCCCCAGATGGAGATAGGCATCGACGCATTTCGGGTCGATCTGAATGGCTTTTTTATAGTTTCGGATTGCTTCATCGAGTGCTCCCTCCTGCTGGAGGGCCTTGGCCTTTTCCGTCTGCAGGTGTGCCAGGATCATCGTGTCCTTCGACTTGGTCAGTTTCTGGACCTGTTTCTCTATTTCGAAGGCTTTCTCCCAACTTTTCTCCTCTTCATAAATCTTTTCCAGATGACGGTAGGCTGCACGGTGGCGCGGATCCAACTGAATCACTGTTTGGAATGTCTCGATGGCGCTGTCAAATAAACCGGCTTTCTGGTAATCAAGAGCTAGATCAAAATAAGCCTGAATCTTGATCTTCTTGTCCAGCGAAGGCCGGACGATAATGCTCTGGTGAATCCGGATGGCTCGCCCCAATTCCCCCTTGGAGCGGAAGAGACTTCCCAACCCGAGGTAAACCTCAACCGTTTCGGAATCGACCTCTACCATGCGGGTGAACTCCTCAATGGCCTTGTCATGCTCATTGGAAAGGATATAGTTCAGGCTTTTGTAAAAGCTGGTTCTGCCGGGGCTCTGCTGCTTTGGGGGACGAAGCTGTCGGGGAAGGAGGCGCCCGACAACGATTCCTCCTGCCAAGGCGAGACCGCAGAGCAGAAGTGTATCCGTGGGGGCTTGGATCATGTGCGCTCTTTCGCCGTATCCGGTTCCTGGGGAACAGGGATTTTTGTCTCCCCTTTCTCCATAATGGGGATCTTCCTCAGGGAAGCCAATTCCCCTTCCATGCTTTTCTTCGCTTTCTTCAAGGCCCGTATCTGCCCTTTGAGTTTTAGTTTTTCATAGACACTGATCAACAATGCGGCCATCATTCCGATGAGCAGTGCGATCAGGAGCAGGAGAAACAGGGGGACTTCGACAAAATTTTGTTGCGTGTAGAAAAGGCGGACATTTTCCATATTGATATTGGAAAAGAATAGAAGAATCAGGAAAATCAACAGGCCCAGAATCATCTTGATGATGAGCATAGTCACTCCTTGTGAATAAGATTGTTTCGTGAGAACGGGGAGGTGAATACCCGATGATGAATTTCAAGTTACCACATGTCCGGTGAAAAGACAAGCGGTGCCATGTGCCATAAATCAGGCGGCGGGAAGGGCCATTTGGGGGCGAATATTAATAGGAGACCTTTGCTTTCTTGTCGTCCCCTCTCTGGCCGATTTCGTACTTACTCAACTTATACCGGAAGGACCTGAAACTCATGTTCAGGATTCGGGCGGCCTCCTTTTTAACTCCGTGGGCCTTTGCCAGTGCCTGTGTCAAGAGGTCCCGCTCCATGTCACTGATGACCCGGTCAAAATCGACACCGTCATCAGGGAGGTCCATCTTTCGCGGAAGGGCAAGGAGTTGTCCTTCTATGATATGACGGGGGAGGTGTTCCATGGTCACCCGCTCTTCCTGGGAGAGGACGACCGTCCGTTCGATGGTGTTTTCCAGTTCCCGGACGTTCCCTTTCCATTCGTATCGGCATAACCGTTCCATACATTCTTCCGTGACGGTAAGGGACCTTTCGGGGGCGACCTTCTTCAGAAAATGGTTGACCAACAGGGGGATGTCCTCCTTCCGTTTCCGGAGTGGCGGGATCTCAATGGGAATCACATTCAGGCGATAATAGAGGTCTTCGCGAAAACGTTTTGCCTCCACCAGTTGGTCAAAGTCCTGATTGGAGGCGGCAATGATCCGGACATCGACCTGGATGTCGTCGGTCCCCCCGATCCGCCGGAATTCCTGATTCTGAAGGACCCGGAGGAGTTTAACCTGCATCGTCGGATTCAACTCCCCGATCTCATCAAGGAAAATGCTTCCTCCATCGGCGACTTCGAAAAGCCCCTTTTTGTTTTCCATGGCCCCCGTAAAGGCCCCCCGCTGGTAGCCGAAAAGTTCACTTTCCAGCAGGTTCTCCGGTAGCGCCCCGCAGTTTACGGCGACGAAGGGGTGCTCCTTCCGGCGGCTCAGACGATGGATGGCTTGAGCGACCAGGTCCTTCCCCGTTCCGCTCTCCCCGGTAATCAATACATTGCTCTTGCTGTCGGCCGTTTTTTGGATAATTTCAAAAACCGATCTCATCACAGGGCTCTTACCGATGATCCGGTCCAACCCATCCCGGGCAAAGAGTTCCCGGCGGAGCAGGGCGTTCTCCTGTTCCAACTCGATTTTTTTCAGGGCATTTCGAATGAGAATCTTTATCTTGTCGACCTTGAATGGCTTGATGACATAGTCGAGGGCGCCTTTTTTCATGGCCTCGATGGCTGTATCGGTGGATCCGAAGGCCGTGATCATGAGGACCAGGGTGTCGGGCGAAATCTTCTGGATCTCTTCTAAAAGTTGTAGACCATCCATCCCCGGCATCTTGATGTCCGAAATGATCAGGCTGAAAATTTGCTCTTCAATGAGTCGGAGGGCCTCCTGGGCGTTGGAGGCGGTATGAACGGCATAGCCCTCCTTCTCCAGCAGAATGGAGAGAAATTCCCGCATGCTTTGTTCATCGTCGACAATTAGAATTGAATGCATCTAAACCTCCTGGAGAACGGCTGCCGGAACCCGCTCCGGCAGATAGAGGTGAAAGGTCGTCCCCTTCCCGGGGAGGCTGACCACATCAATCCAACCTTCATGCTGTTGCATGATTTGATGGACGATGGCCAGGCCGAGGCCGGTGCCGCCTTCTTTCGTCGTGTGAAAGGGGAAGAAGATTCGTTTCTGGATTTGGGGATCAATTCCGTTCCCCGTATCGGAAAAGGTAAACCGGACCATGGGCGTCCTCTCTTTCCCTTTGGACAGGGGTCGATCGCCTGCGATCTTCCTGGCGGAAATCGTTAATGTTCCGCCATCCGGCATGGCGTCGACGGCATTCACGGCCAGGTTCCACAAGACCTGCCGCATGGCGGTGGAATCAACATTCAACTCCAGTTCTTCCGGCAGGTTGACATCGATGGTGTGGGAAGCCCCGATCCTCCGGTTGAATTGCAACAGGGTCAACGTTTCGTCAATGAGTTCCCTGAATTGGACCCTTTCCCGTTCGATGGGTTTCGGCCGGGCATACATCAGAAAATTTCCGATCAGGTTGTTCAACCGGTCCGTTTCTTTCAGGATGATATCCATCAGCCTTTTGTTGGCATCATCGAGATCGAGTTCACTCCTCAGCATCTGGATCGATCCGCTCATGGAAGCCAGAGGATTCCGGATTTCATGAGCGATCCCTGCGGAAAGCTCTCCGATCATGGCCAGTTGTTCGTTCCGTTTCAT
>CAYQVN010000183.1:0-4727 GCA_964420895.1 uncultured Nitrospirota bacterium
CTGGGACGAAACCTCTGTGTCTCCGCCGGGGCGGGGTCGGGGAAGACGACGGTCCTGGTGGAGCGTTTTCTCTACCTCATCGAAAAGGGGAAACTCGGGGTCGACGAGATCGTGGCGATCACCTTTACGGAAAAGGCCGCCAACCAGATGAAGGAGAAAATACGGAAAAAGTTCCGGGAACGAATGGACCATGCCGGGACTCCCGAAGAACACCACCTCTGGGAAAAGAGATACCGGGAGATCGGCTCCGCCTGGATTCATACCATTCATGGGCTCTGCACGAGGATCCTCAAGGAAAAAGCCGTCCCGGCAAAGATCGACCCCGGCTATCTCACCCTTGACGAAACGGAGACCCTTCTGCTCCTGCACAAGACCCTGGGGACGTTCATCCTGAGCCGTCTGAATCATCAGGAAGAATCAATGGTCTGCCTCCTCTCCACCTATGGACTGGAGAAAACCCGCCAGATCCTGACGGTCCTGGTCCAGCAACGGGTCAAGGTCACCCCCTGGATCGAGACCTATCTGGAACAGTCCGATGAAGAGATCCTTCAGCCCCTCTTCGAGGCACGGAGAGAGGGGGAGAAAAAGGTCCGGTCCCTTGCGGGTCGTCTCGGAAACTATTCCGCTGCCGACCCGACGGACAAGATGGAACTGAACCGGCAGCATGCCCTCTCGTCCATTCCCGCTGGAGATTTCGAGACCCACGACCTCTCCGAACTTGCCGCGATCAAGCTTTCAGGGGGAAGCGGGAAGAAATGGCCCTCACCCGATGATCTCAATACAGTAAAGGATCTTCTCAAAGAGATCCGGGAGGAAGCGAAAGCCCTCCTCCCCCTCTATAATGAGGAAGCGATTCGGCAGGAACCGGAACTCCTCCGTGCCCTCTGCCGGGAACTCGGTCCCCTTCTGGAGCAATACTACCGGGACAAGGCGGCGCTGGGGGTGCTCGACTTCGAGGACCTCCAGATCAAGGCTCGCGATCTGCTCCGGCAACATCCTGAGGTACGGGATCATTATCGAAAGAACTTCGTCACCCTCCTCGTCGACGAGCACCAGGATACAGATCCCCTGCAGATGGAGATCATCGAACTCCTCGCAGGCGAGAAAGAAGGGCGGATCTTCGTGGTGGGAGACGACAAACAGTCGATCTATGGTTTCCGCGGCGCCGATGTCACGGTCTTCCGGGATTACCGGGAAAAGACGGCACGAAAGGACGGGAAAAACCTGATCTCCCTTCGCACCAATTTCCGAAGCCAGGGAGAAATTCTCCGCTTCATCAATCATCTCTTCCGGGGGATCTTCCATTCCGGGGAAGGTAAAATCCCCTTTGAAGGGCTTGACGCCTATCGGGAAAGCCTGGACAATAACCACTTCATTGAATCCTGCCTGATCGCATCGACAGAGGAGGAGAAAAAATCCGTCGAAGAAATCCGGCAGGAAGAGGCCGCAGCCATTGCACTGAGAATCGGGACCATGGTCCGGGAAGGCGAGAAAAGAATCCTGAAGGAGGGAAAACCGGAGATCGTGCGATATGGCGACATCGCTCTCCTTTTCAGGGCCATGACCGATGTAAAGATCTATGAAGGCGCCCTCCTTCAGGCAGGCATTCCTTTCACCGTGGTCAGTGGGGGCGGCTTTTTCAAAAAACAGGAAATCGCCGACGTCCTCAACCTTCTCCGTCTTCTCCTTGATCCGGAAAATGATGAGGCCCTTGCCGCCCTCCTGCGAAGTCCCACGGCCGGCGTCCATGACGACACTCTCTATTTCATGACCCGGGGCCGGCCCCTGTCGGCGGGGCTTGCCATTGCGGAAAGACTCGACAGCATCGACGAAAAGGAACGGGCGATCCTGCTTCGGACCCGCAAGATCCTCAATGAGTTGCGCCGGGTGAAAAGCCGGATTCAAATCCCCGAACTGATCGGCCGTTTTCTTGACCGGACGGGCTATGGGGCCCTCCTTCTGGCCGACCCCGTTTACGGACGGCAGCGTTATGCCAACCTGCGGAAATTGATGGACATGGCCCGGGAGTTTTCCTCCAAGCCCTTTTTCGGGCTTCCCGATTTCATCGACTATATGGACGAACTGAAAGAGCGGGAGATCCGTGAGGGGGAATCCCCCGTGGAAGAAGAGGGAGAGAATACTGTAAAGATCCTCTCCATCCACAAAGCGAAAGGGCTCGAATTCCCTGTCGTCTTTCTTCCCGACCTCAGCAGAATGCCGGGGGGCGGGGCGAACTCCGTAGAGATTGACCCGGCCCTCGGGATCGGCATCCAAGTTCCTGATGGACTGGGGGGATGGGCGAACGGTTTTCTCCGCAACCGCATTGTGGAGACCCACAAAAAGGAAGGGATCGATGAGGGGAAACGCCTTTTCTATGTCGCCACTACCCGGGCACGGGATTTTCTCTTCCTCTCGGGCCAGGTCAAGGATTCGAAGAATCCTGATCGGGAAGCCACCCTTCCGGTGGAGTGGCTCTGCGACCTTCTCGGCATCACCGAGGAAAACTGCCGGGAGGAGATCCCTTACGGGGACCGGAGAATCATGCCTTTTTCAGCAACGCCGGGAATGACTCCAGGCGTGGAAAGGCCGGTCCGCTGGATCGACCGCTATCCGGACCTGCCGGCCGGCTCCCTCCCTGATCTTTCCGGGAGCACTGTGAATCCTCTATTTGCGGAGCAGGTTGTCAAAACGCCGGACCACCGGGGGACCGATCGTTTCACCGTCTCCCAACTGCTGCAGTATCACAAATGCCCGAAAGGATACGAACTTTCACGACACTTCGCCATCTCGGAACCAAAGGCCGGGAGGGGGAATTCCTCATCCGGCGGCAGGGGCAGAGAATGGGGAAGCCTCATCCACCGGATTCTGCAGCAGTGGGATCTGGATATGGGGACTCTTCCTGCGGTTCTGAACCGGGAACTGATCCGCTCCGGATACCCGGCTCCGGAACAGGAAGCGCTCCGTCCCCAAATCGTGCAATTGCTGGAAGTTTTCGCCCGCTCGGAGACCGCCGAAGGGATCCGGAAATCCCGGGAGGTCTATGCCGAGATTCCCTTCTTCTTCGACCTGAAAGGGGTTCGGATCGAAGGGGTCATCGACAAACTCTATCGGGATCCTACGGGCAGGCTGAAGATCATTGATTACAAAACCGACGGGATTTCCACTGACGAGGCCGAAATGAAGGCGGCGGAGTACCGCTTTCAGCTTTCCACCTATGCACTGGCCGCGCACCATCTCTTCGGGGAAGAAGTGGAGACGGCCCTCGTCTTTCTGCATCCGGGCATCACCTTCCCCCTCGACCATGCACCGTCCCGGACGGAGGAAGAGATCCTCTCCACGATTCGAAAGATAGAGCAGGCCGACTCCTACACCAAGGAAAAAACGCGTTGTCCCCACTGTGGGTATTGGGATCCGATCTGTGGCAAGGAAGGAACAGGACCGAAAGGAGAGAAATAAACATGCTGGAAAGCCGCAAAACCGTTCTCATCGTCACCGATGTTCAGGGCAAACTGGCACAATTGATGGTTGAAAAAGAGTCTCTCTTTCAGAACCTGCAACGCATCATCCGGGGAGCAAGGGTTCTTGAAATACCGATCCTCTGGCTGGAGCAGAACCCCGCAGGGCTCGGGCCGACCGTTCCTGAAGTGGCGGAGTGTATGCCTGATCTCACGCCGATCCCCAAACGCTGTTTCAGTTGTTGCGATCACGACGGTGCCATGGAGGCCCTGAAGTCAACGGGGCGCAGGCAGATCCTGCTCACGGGGATCGAAAGCCATATCTGCATCTACCAGTCGGCAATCGCCCTCACGGACAGGGGCTATCACGTGGAGATCGTCGCCGATGCCGTCTCTTCCCGGACGGAAGCAAATAAAAAGATCGGGCTGGAGAAGTCCCGACGCAAGGGTGCGGAAATCACCAGCGTGGAGACGGCTCTCTTCGAGCTGGTACGGGTGGCCGAAGGAGATCCCTTTAAAAAAATACTGGAAATCGTGAAGTAGGAGCCTATGAATTTGCACTCGATAAACGAGGCCTTGGTTGAATCCCTGCGCCCTCTCCGCTTTGGTCCACCCGTAACCCACGTCTACAATCCCCTGGAGTACGCCAGAAAACCCTATGACCTCTATCTTACGCGCTATGCACACTGTCCCCAGGAGGTGGTACTGCTCGGGATGAATCCCGGTCCCTGGGGGATGGCCCAGACGGGGATTCCCTTCGGCGAGGTCCATCTTATCCGGGAATGGCTCGGCATCGAGGCGCCCGTGGAGCACCCGCCGCAGGAGCACCCGAAACGACCGGTAGAGGGTTTTGCCTGCCACCGGAGCGAGGTGAGCGGGAAGCGGTTGTGGGGATGGGCACGGAAAAGATTTCAATCTCCGGAGAGATTCTTCGCACGATTCCTCGTCCTCAATTACTGTCCTCTCCTTTTCATCGAAGCCTCGGGTCGAAACCGGACTCCCGACAAACTCCGGTCGGAGGAGCGCAACCCCCTTCTCGCGATTTGTGATCAGGCACTCCGTCAGTCCCTCGAAGTGCTGAAACCTGAATGGGTCATCGCCATCGGACGTTTTGCGGAAAAACGGGCGATAATTGCCCTGAAAGGACTGCCCGTGGAGGTCGGCCGAATCAGTCACCCCAGTCCGGCAAACCCGAAAGCGAACCGGGGATGGGAAAAACTGATCGAAGGGGAACTGAAAGATCTGGGGATCTCCCTGTGAAGGGGGGGCTTT
>CAYQVN010000184.1:0-4707 GCA_964420895.1 uncultured Nitrospirota bacterium
CCTGCAATCGCCTGCGGTTGACTTCCGATGGGCGTCTGCGGAGTTGCCTCTTTTCCAACCGGCAGATTCATCTCAAACCGTCCCTGCGTAGTGGTCGCAGCGAAGAGGCGGTCGACCGGCAGTTGAAGATTCTTTTCCAGCAGGCCCTCCATGCCAAGCCGGCCGGCCATGCGATTCGTCCCGATGATACAGCCGGGTTATCCCGGACCATGTCGGCCATCGGCGGTTGATCCCTTACGGCTTCCCCCTTTTCCGTTGTTTGCCTTTTTGATTTGTGAAATAATAAATTTGACGGCTTTGTAAAAAAGTCCGTCTGCTTTAAACTGTGTTCCCGGGATATTCCCGTCAGGAGAAGGACGGCATGCCCCAAGTCGAGATTCAGGGTCATCGAATCTATTACCGGGAGCAGGGAGCAGGGGATGCTGTACTGTTCCTGCACGGGCTGGCGGGGGCCTCCGGCTTCTGGGAGGATACCCTGAAGGTCCTGCCGGGAGGGTTCCGGGGGATTGCACCGGACCTGTTGGGGTTCGGCGAGTCCGGTAAGCCGAAGAAGGGCTACAGTTGTTTGGGTCATCTTGCGATGATGCAGGGGTTGATCGATACTCTGGGGCTTAAACAAATTTTTCTTGTGGGCCACTCCATGGGGGGGATGGTAGCACTGGCCTGGGCACTCAAGTCCCCGGAGAGAGTCCGGAAGATGATTCTCGTCAATGTTCCCATCTCCGGTGGACGTGCCCTCCATGGCCGGGGAAAAATCGGCGCCACCCTGCCGGGCCTGCTAGCGGTCAAGCTCGGTCTGCAGCTGCCGCCGGTACTGTGGATGCTGCGTCATTTATTGCGATACTATTATGTCCTCGATCCCCGTTTTACGAAAGACGCGAAAAAGGCGCCCCTCTACAGCCTGTGGGGAAACGCCCGGGCTTTGAAAGGATGTGATCTTTCCGCCCGGCTTTCCGAGATCAAAGTGCCGACCCTCATAATCGGCACCCGGGAAGACGGGATCGTCCGCCCTTCGGAGTTTGAAAAAACGGCCCGGGAGATCTCCGGCGCCGAAGCGGTCTGGATCGCCGGTGCGGGACATTGTCCCACCCTGGAGCGGTCGGAGGAGACCCATGGGGCGATGATGGACTTTCTGCAATCGTGAGAAGGGGCATATGAAAAGGAGAAATGGATGAACGAGAAAGTGGCCGTCATCGGCGCCGGTGCATGGGGGACGACCCTGGCCAATCTCCTGGCCAAGAAAGGAATGGACGTTTCCCTGTGGGTTTTCGAAGAGGATCTTGCAAAGACGATGAGGGAAGGCCATGAAAACCGGTTCTATCTTCCCGGCGTCTCTCTGTCGGAGCGGCTGATTCCATCCTCCTCTCCGGAAGAAATCGCCGCCCGGTGCCGGACTTTTCTGGTGGTGACCCCTTCCCATGTGACGCGAAAGGTGATCCGGGACTTTGCACCCTATATTCCCGATGATGCCGTGGTGATCAGCGCCACAAAGGGAATCGAAAACGAGACACTCATGACCATGTCGGAGGTCCTGCCGGAGGAGTTGCCCCGAATCCCGGCAGGGAATTTCGCCTATCTTTCGGGGCCGAGCTTCGCCAGGGAGGTCGCAGCCGAACTCCCCACGGCGGTTTCCGTGGCTTCGAAGGATCGCAAGACGGCCGAGGCGGTGCAAAAGATTTTTTCCACCCCCTACTTCCGGGTCTATACCACGCCTGATGTGGTCGGTGTGGAGCTGGGCGGTTCCGTGAAAAATGTCATGGCCATTGCCGCGGGGTTGAGCGACGGGCTGGGTTTCGGGTACGATACCCGGGCCGCCCTGATCACCCGGGGATTGAGCGAGATGTCCCGCCTGGGGACCGCCCTGGGAGCACTTCCCATTACCTTTATGGGGCTGGCCGGTCTGGGAGACCTGGTTCTCACCTGTACGGGGGACCTGAGCCGCAACCGGACGGTGGGATTGAAACTGGCTCAGGGGAAGACGCGGGAGGAGATTGTCGGCGAGGCGCGGACCGTGGCCGAAGGGATCCGTACCACCCGGTCGGTCCATGACCTGGCGGAGAAAATGGGCGTGGAGATGCCGATTACCCGCCAGATCTACCGGATCCTCTATGAAGAAGTCGATCCGAAAGATGCCGTCCGGGAATTGATGAGCCGGGATCCGAAAGAGGAACTGGAAGAAGGGGAGGCGCGAAAACGGATGGGGTGGAGTTCATGACGCCGGGAGAAGTCTTTCGTGTTTTCATGGGGATCTTCGGCGGTGTAGGTCTATTTGTCTACGGGATGAAACGAACCGCCGGCGGTCTCCAGAAGGTGGCCGGGAAGCGGATGCGGGACATCCTGAGCACCCTGACCAACACTCCCGTCAAGGGGACCGTCATCGGTGCTCTCATGGCGGCCACGATCCAGTCCTCCAGCGCCACCACGGTCATGCTTGTCGGCTTTGTCAATGCCTCCCTCATGACACTGAGCCAGGCGATCGGTGTTGTTTACGGAGCCAATATCGGGACCACCTTTACCGTCCAGGTGATTGCCTTCCGACTGGCCGATTATTCTCTGCTACTCATCGGCACAGGGGTCCTCCTCTACGTTTATAAGCGGAACCGGATCGTCCAGTACCTCGGACAGTCTCTCCTCGGGTTCGGGCTCATCTTTCTGGGGCTCAAGATCCTTTCCGACACCACGGAACCTCTCCGGTCCTATCCCGGTTTCGTGGAGGCCATGGTCTCCATGGGGACCTACCCCCTTTTCGGGATTGTTGTGTCGGCCGTGTTCACCGGGATCATTCAGAGCAGCGCCGCCACCATCGGGATCGCTATGGTCCTCACCAGTCAGGGCATCTTGGACCTCGGCGCCGCCATCCCGATCATCCTCGGGGCCGACATCGGCACCTGCAGCACGGCCCTCATCTCCAGTATCGGATCGACCCGGGAAGGAAAGCGGGTGGCCGTGGCCCATCTCCTCTTCAACCTGATCGGGACCCTCCTGATCTATCCCTTTATGGACCTCTTTCGTGATCTGATACTCTTTGTTTCCGGTCCCTTTACCTCGAGCATCTCGCGGCAGATCGCCAACGGGCACATGCTCTTCAAGGTGCTCAACACCCTGGTCTTTCTCCCTCTCACGATCCCTTTCCGGAAACTCATCATCTTCATGCTCCCCATCGTGCCGGAACTGGAGCGGGCCTTCCGGGTGCGGTATATCGATGAGCAGGTCCTCGATACGCCGGAAATCGCCCTGGGCGAGGCCTACAAAGAGAGTGAGCGGATGGGCTACCGGGTGCTGGAGATGTTGAAAAAGTCAATCGTCGTCTTCCAGGAGGACAACGATTTACTGCGACGGAAGCTCAAGAAAATGGACAACGAAATTGATTTCCTCGATGATGCCATTACCCGCTACCTGACAACCCTTGCCCAGGGAGACCTGACGGAGGAACAATCCCAGCGGGAGGTCTCCCTCCTTTATTTTGTGGATGACCTGGAACATGTGGGGGATCTGGTTGACAAGAACCTCATGGAACTGGCAAGAAAGAAGATTGATTTCCGGTTGAACTTTTCCCCGGAAGGGGAGAAGGACATTGTCCTGATGCATCACCAGGTCTGTACCAATCTGCAGCAGGCCATCGAATCCTTCATGAAAAATGATGAAGATCTGGCCCGACAGGTCCTTGATGAATCATCCCGCATTGAACAACTGGAAGCCGACCTCCGTCTGGCCCATGTCCAGCGTCTTCACGGAGGGCTTCAGGAGACCATCGACACCAGTTCGATCCACCTCGACGTTGTCAGCAGTTTTAAACTGATCAGCGCCCATTCCGTCAATATCGCACAGGTTGTGGCGGGAGAGCTATAATTGGAAAACTGGAAACTAGAAATTAGGAATTGGAAAGCAGAAAAGCGGACCACTTGGGAGGAAAGATGAGTCCTGATGACCTGAAGAAGCTGTTGCAGGAGATTCGAAAGGGAAAGGTCTCCGTGGCGCAGGGGGTAAGGCGCCTGCGGGATCTACCCTACGAAGATCTCGGATTTGCACAGATTGATCATCATCGCTCCTTAAGACAGGGGAGTCCCGAGGTGATCTTCTGCGAAGGGAAGACAGACCGGCAGGTTTTGGAGATCATCCGGCAGATGCTGAAAAAAGGGCATGATATTCTGGCCACCCGTGCCTCGAATACGCTCTACCGGAAGGTCAAGAAGCTCGACGAAAAGGCCCGATACCACAAAGGCTCCCGGACCATCGTAATCCAGCAGAAAAAGAAAGCGCTGAAAGGACGGGTCCTGGTCCTCTCCGCCGGGACCTCGGACATCCCCGTTGCCGAGGAGGCGGCTGTGACGGCCGAGGCCTTGGGGAGCCGTGTCGAGACCCTCTTTGATGTCGGTGTCGCAGGGATCCATCGTCTCTTTGATCAGCGGGAAAAGATCACCTCCGCCCGGGTCCTTGTCGTGGCCGCCGGGATGGAAGGAGCCCTGGCCAGTGTCGTGGGGGGACTCGTCGACAAGCCGGTCATCGCCGTTCCCACCAGTATCGGCTACGGCGCCAGCTTCGGCGGGATTGCCGCCCTTTTGGGGATGCTCAATTCCTGTGCCGCCGGTGTTGCTGTCGTCAACATCGACAACGGCTTCGGGGCGGGGGCCATTGCCCACCGGATTAACCCCTTCGGCGAGGCGCCTTCGCTCTGTTCAAAATTAAAAAGGGGGAAAGCTTTTACCC
>CAYQVN010000185.1:0-4694 GCA_964420895.1 uncultured Nitrospirota bacterium
CCGCCCAGGCTACAGGCGCCTCCGTAGGTGTCGGTGAGGCTCGTAAAATTGATGCCGTCACCCCGGCTGACGCCGGAACCGGAGTCGCTGCAGTAGGTGGATGGATCGATTGAGAGATAATCGAAACGGATTGTGCCGTCCGGAAAGAGGACCGCCTCAAAAGTATTGATCCGTGGGCTTCCTCCTGCATCTTCATAGGTTTCCGTGTCCCACTGGATGACGAGACGGTCAGGATTCGTCTTGGCCTCGACCGTGATCCCTTTGCCGTTAAAATAAGAGCTGAGATCATCATTCCAGGGAACGATCACCGGACCGTGTCCGCTGGTGGTTGCAAGGTCGAAACCATAGAGATTCGACGGGTCCGGTTCAGTGAACCAGATACTTCCGTTGGTGCTAATTTCAATGCTGCTGTAATGGCTTCCGTAGAAGGAAAAGTCCCAAGGAAGAGTATAGGAGGCTGAATCGTCGTCGCCGGCGAGGAGATTTTCAGCACTTACTGTAAGGGTTTCTCCGGCAAAGGCGACTTCGCTAAGGGTGTATTCCGTCGTTGGTTCCGGCGGTGTGCAGGTCTCAGTGACTTGGCCATTGACGCAGGCGGTCAGGGCATGGGCGATGCAGGTCCCCGTACCGCAGGTGTTCTCCGTCTCAACGCCGACGTAGTCTTCGTCGATCTCACCGTCGCAATCGTCGTCGATACCGTTACAGGTGAGATCGGCATCTACAACGGGGTTCCCGGGTGTGCAGGAGTTTGTCTCCTGCCCGTTGACACAGGAGGTCGTCCCGAAGGCGGCACAGGCGCCGACTCCGCAGGAGGTTTCCGAGGGGATGTAATCCTCGTCCACAAGCCCATCACAGTCTTCGTCGATACCGTCGCAGAGATAATCAACTTCCGCAATGATCTCCGGCTGGGTGGCAACACAGGAGTCGATCTCTTCTCCGGCAACACAGGAGGTCGCCCCTATAGCCGCGCAGATCCCGAGGCCACAGGTGGTCTCTCTTCCGATGTAACCGTCGTCGGCAACGTCTGAACAGTCATTGTCGATTCCGTCACAGTTGGAATCATCGGCGCCGGGGTGAACGGCAGCATCACCGTCGTTGCAGTCCGTTTCCGACCCGTTGGGGCAGGAGAGGTCTCCCGGTGCGCCGTAGCCGTCGTTGTCTTCATCAATGCAGACGTTTTCGATAATATCTCCTTCCAGTTGGACCACAACGGTTTTCTGGAAGGTTCCGTCAGGCAATTGCCGGAAAGACTCGTCGGAGAGGGTAGTGGGCTCGCCCGTTAATTCCGGTACCAGCGTACCGCCCCGGTAGAGGACGGCCTCAGTCGTTGAAAAGGCCTCAGCCGAAAAGAGGCGGTTCTTTCCATTAGGTACGAAGAAGTCGGACTGAACTGAAGTGCTGCCCGGCGTGACGTCAAAGCGTTTGGTGATTGTTTCCATGGAGGGGCCGGAGATGGTAAGAACGATATGATGGATCCCCAGCTCTTCGGCTGTCAGGCCTCCGGCCGATGCGGCTGCGGCCTGATTCGAACCTCCGCTTCCGGAAATGCTCAGAATAACGGCCGTCTGCGTAGTGCCTGCGTTACCATTATCTCCTCCCCCGCCACCACCGCCGCAGGCGGGAAGAAAGGAGGTGAGAAGAATCAGTAAGATGGGAATCAGGGACTTCATAATGGGTACTCCTATGGGTATTGAATGATGACCGTGACGGGCGTGAGCCCCTCTTTCGGTTCCTGATCGATGTCGGGAAGATTTCCGTCCTGCTCATCGTTCAGGGTTTCTTCCAGATCTTCAAGGGTGTTTCCTGCGATCTCCTCGGGCAGGAGAAAATTGATCTTCTCCTCGGGGAATTCCCCCAGAACAGAGGTGCTCTTCAGCAACTCTTCCGTTTCGGAAAGGTTGTAGGGGCCGGCGCTTGTGGGAGGCTCCTCGATCGGAACGCAGGAGGTCTGACCTTTACCGACGAGAACCCTTCCTTCCACGTCCTTTTTGCGGTTCCGGTAGCTCACTTCCCCGTCAAGGACGAAGATGCACGATTCCTTGCAGGCCTTGTCCGAGGATTTCTGTCCCTTCTTCTCGCAGTCCCGGATCTTCAGATAGAATTTCGTGCCCCGGGCCGCTGCCACGGCCGTGGGGGTGTGGATCTCGAGATCGGAGTTGCCTACGACGACCTTGAGGGAGCCTTCGAGGAGGTTGTAAATCGTTTTTGTCCGCTTCGTCCCGGATTGGGCGAGATATTCGGCGACCTCCACCCGGCTCAACTCCCCCAGGTTGAGGATGCTGTCGTCGGAAAAGTAGAGCTTCGCCCGAGAGCTTTTGTCCGTAGCCACGGCATCCTCCTCCATGAGGGGGGTCTTTGCCTCGGCACGGTTTTTCGCCCCTTCCCGTTCCAGATAGACGTTCTTCCGGACGGCCAGGATTTCTCCGGCCCCGGCGGCGAAGAGGGTGGATGCTTCCATGAGGAGAATGAACAGTACGGCAATAAAGATCCATCCATTGGTTTTCATAAGATCCCCCATCGCAGAAAGATGCCGGCCACGTTCCGCTTGTAGTCGAAGGCGTCGGGGTTGGAAACGGCATCGAGGTTTGATTCATTGATCAGGTAGCTCTCCGTGACGGAGATCCCCACCTTTTTCGTGATCCGGTAGGTGATCCCGAAGGAGTACTGCTGGGTCCGGTCGAAACGGTGATTGTTGAAGACGGGAAAATCATCCCGGTAGCGCCGCTGATGAAACTCTCCGCCGAAGGTGACATACCAGGGACCGAAGGCGGAAATTCCCTTTGCCCCCGCCCGGTAGCCGTTGAAGGCCCAGTAGTCGGCGTCGGTCCGCTCCCAGTCCTGCAGATAGAAGAGGGTCAGAAGATTTCCCCCCGTGATCAGATGCTGTTTGATCCCGAGGGAGTTTTCATGGCCCCGGCGGACGGCGTTTGTGGGAAAGATCGTGGTGTCCCAGTAGGTCTTGTCCCGGTATTCATAGATGAGGTCGGTGGCCATCGAGTCGCCTTCGGGGATCCGGATCTTGCCGAAGCCGGTATGGGTCCGCCCGTAGTCTTCGGAACGGAAATAGGTATAGTCAAAGCTGTATCCCGCCGAGGGGATGAAGCGGTCCGAAATGTGGAGGGTGACCGAAGGTGAGATCTTCTGGTAAAGGACGTTGAAGTCGATCAGGTCCCGATGGAGGCTCTGGTAGAGGGCATAGTCGAGATCAAGATCGAAGGCCTTGCTGTGCAACAGCCGGGCCGAGGCGTCGAGCTGTGCCACGAGGCGGTTGTCGGAGCGGCGGTCTTCGGGGGAGGGGGGATTGGACGGTTCCAGCAGGACGTTTGTGTCGTCCTGGGCTCCCACAAGGAGTTTTACACTATAAGGCTTCTTCTCGGGCTTTTTCCCGCATTGTGCCAGAAGTTCCCGTGCATCACGGATCAGGGCCTGATCCTTCGAAAGGTCGATATAGCGGTTGAAAATCGACTCCGCCCGGTCACAGCGGCTCGTGAGATAGTAGATCCGCATCAGTTCCATATAGGCGGAGATGGAGTTTTCGTCGAAATCGAGGGTCTTTTTCAGAAGATCTTCCGCCAGATCGAGATTTCCCAGGCGAGAGGCGGCGATCCCGGCATAGTAGTTTGCCTCGGGATTGTCCGGCGCCAGCCGCAGGGCCTCGCTCAGGGTCTTGAGGGCCTCGGCGTGATGGCCTTCGTTGATCGCCTCGATCCCCTGGGCGATGAGGTGTTCATATTTTTCCGCCCCATGGACTGGGGGCGGGAGTATTGCTAAAAGTGCAAGAAACAAGATTGTAATGCCGAACCGCATTTTCTTTGTCTCCAAGGGTCTCCTCCTCTATTTTATGATTTCCACGACTTCTCATTCCCCTTTTCATGACAACCGATTCGTTAACAGGTCAAATTACTGCAATATGTGTGCCTTTGTCAATATGAAGATGGACTAATGTCATAACTTTATGTAAAAAAAGAGTTATTTTTTATTCAAAGTGAAATTCGTTTCAAAGCAGGGAAGGAGAAAAGGAAAAGATTTTCATAGAATGTGTAAAATATTTCCCAATATGTGAAAATGTTTGCCACATTTAATGGAATTATACCCTTATAATTGGTCTATAACGGTGGAAACCTGAAAATGTAACGCATAACCAAAAATGTGAAATAACTCTCTATATATATTGGCGAAAACCTTGTGGACTCCTGCCAACTTCCAATTCTCTTGTAATTTCAATGAGATGAATGAAGATAAAAATTCTCATTTTTTTTCGCGACTTTTGCCTTCCTCAAGTTACTAATCATAATAGAAAACAGCGATTGACCGTTTGGTGGGAGATTTACCCAATAAATGGTCAGTAAGCCGGTAGGGCTGTCTGGAAGCGTCAAAGATGATATCTCCTACCGGCAATCTCATATACCTATAGTGCAAAGGAGGTTGGATCGGGATGCGAAAAAGGTTCGTTCTATTCTCATTTTTCTTATTGTTGGTTTTATTTATCGCTCAATCGGCCGGAGCTGCCATGATCTACGAGACGGACCGCGCTGCTTTTGAAGCGGCCCACACGGGACTGACCCTCGAAGATTTCGAGGCGGGAACGTTCCCCCTAGGCCATTCAGCAACCACGGGGCCTCTCCACAACTCCACTGACAACAGCTTTTTTTCGGCTTGACATATCCGCGTGTGGCGTCAAATACATCGCCTGA
>CAYQVN010000186.1:0-4678 GCA_964420895.1 uncultured Nitrospirota bacterium
GCCTGGAAGTTCGGCCGTGATGTCGATACGGACCAGATCATCCCGGCACGGTATCTCAATACCTCCGACCCGCAGGAGCTGGCGAAACACTGTATGGAG
The DNA here is from genome assembly GCA_964420895.1 of uncultured Nitrospirota bacterium. Lineage (GTDB taxonomy): Bacteria > CG2-30-53-67 > CG2-30-53-67 > CG2-30-53-67 > CG2-30-53-67 > JAADIO01. The sequence continues at coordinate 100 of CAYQVN010000186.1, forward strand.
GATGCCGATCCGGAGTTTATGAACAAGATGGCGCGGGGGGATCTGATCGTGGCGGAGAAGAATTTCGGCTGCGGTTCCTCCCGGGAACATGCCCCCATTTCCATCAAGGAAGCCGGAGTTTCTGCGGTGATCGCGAAATCCTTTGCCCGGATCTTTTACCGGAATGCTTTCAATATGGGACTGCCCATCTTTGAATCGGAGGAGGCCGTAGCCGGGATTTCCGAAGGAGACGAAGTTGAAGTGGAGATGGAATCCGGTTTGATCCGGAACAAAACGACGGGCAAGGAGTATGCTTCAGCGCCTGTTCCTCCCTTCATGCAGGAACTGATCGCCGCCGGGGGACTGATGGCGTACGTGAAAAAGAAGATGTAATTTAAGGTGTTTGTTTTGGGATATTTTTTTTGCTGAATGCTGACAGCTGATTGCTGGCAGCTGCTTTTATGGAAAGGGAAACCAATGGGAAAGACTTATAAAATCGGATTAATGGGTGGAGATGGAACGGGACCGGAGGTCCTGGCGGAAGGAGTCAAGGTTGTTCAGACGGCAGCCGAAATGGAAGACTTCTCTCTGGATTTAACAAGTTACGATTTCGGCGGCGAGCGGTACATGAAGACGGGAGAGATCCTCCCCGATTCAGCCATTGAAGAGTTCCGGCAGCTCGATGCCATCTATCTGGGGGCCATCGGCCATCCTGACGTGAAACCGGGAATCCTGGAGAAGGGGATCCTCCTCAAGGCCCGCTTCGCCCTCGATCAGTATATCAATCTTCGACCCATCAAACTCTACCCCGGCGTGGAGACCCCCCTGAAGGACAAGGGGCCGGAGGAGATCGACTATGTGGTGGTCCGTGAGAATACGGAAGGGCTTTATTGCGGGGCCGGGGGATTCCTGAAGAAAGGGACGGCCGACGAAGTGGCCATCCAGGAGTCGATTAACAGCCGAAAAGGGGTCGAGCGGTGCATCCGCTATGCCTTTGAATACTGCAAGAAGAGAAACCGGAAAAACAAGTTGACCCTCTGCGGGAAGACCAATGTCTTGACCTTTGCTTTCGACCTTTGGGAGCGGACCTTTCATGAAGTGGCGAAGGAATATCCCGGGATTGAAACCGATTACGCCCACGTTGATGCGACCTGCATGTGGATGGTGAAGAATCCCGAATGGTTTGACGTCATCGTAACCGACAATATGTTTGGTGATATCATTACCGATCTCGGGGCCATCACACAGGGGGGGATGGGGATCGCCGCCGGCGGCAACATCAATCCCGAAGGGACCTCCATGTTCGAACCGATCGGGGGGTCGGCGCCGAAATATACGGGAAAGAACGTCATCAATCCTCTGGCGGCCATCTGCGCCGGGCAGATGATGCTCGATTCTCTGGGTGAAACCCGGGCCGCCGACAGGATCGAAAAGGCGGTGATGCAGACGATCACGAAGGATATGAAGAGCCTTTCCGCCGGGAAGATGGGCCACGGAACTACGGAGATCGGCGATATTGTGGTCAATTACGTCCGTGGGGAGTAGACAATCTTTCAGAGCCGTGCCGTTATTTTGCGGGCATATTAGTTAAAAAGAATTACCCTTGACAGGGGTTTTGAATCTTGCTAATATTTGGTATAATTGATTAATAGAAAAACGCACTAATTTTACGGTCATTTGATGATGAAAAGATTTTTAATTTCTATTTTCTGCGTCGCAGCTTTTCTGCTTTTTCTCGGGTCGGGTCCGGCCCGGGGAGAAGATCTTACCGCTGCGGCATCGGATTCTCAGGAAATCACCTTCTTTCATCCCTCCGGGATTAACGGGTTCATTGTATATGATGTGGAACCGGAGCGTTCCATGGAGGAGTTGAGTTACGGCAAGCAGAGTTATGATTTTTCCTCCCCCCTCGGTCTCCCTTTGACTGTTGATGTGGAGCGCATCAAGATCGGTGAGGGACCTTTGAATGTAAACAAGTTCCTGGAAGCCTCGGAGAGTGACTACCTCGAGATTTTTTCCATCCCCCGTTCCCTGACCTACGGCCCGAAACGTTCCCGCACTGCCTACAATGGCGGGCTGTCGGATATCAGCATGGTCGTGGCCACCGCCAAGTATCAGGCCACGGAAAAGTTCTCCGCCAACCTGTCAACCGGTCTCTCCCAGACGGTGGAAGAGAAAAACGGCGCTACCTCCTCCAACCTCGGATATGAAGTCGATATCGCCGGTCATTATGAGATTGCCCCCGGCCTCGGCTTCTCCGTCGGCGCAGGCTATGCAACCAGCATTGACTCCCCAACAGATCTTGTGCAACCCCAGGACGAAAAACGCTCCTGGTCTTTGATCTCCAAGTTCCGCCTCAAATTCTAAGGGCTTTGTAGAAAGTCCATCTGCCTTCCATATCCATTGAAATCCGATCGGTCCTTATCTTCTCCGGGATTTTTCTTGACCGGGAAACCAGAATTCAGTATGATGCACAAGTTTTTGTAACAATAGAAGATCGTTTGCGGTTCTGGAGGGAATTCGTGATGAAAATTGCCCTGGGAGCGGATCACGGTGGGTTCCGTCTGAAGAATCAGATCCGGGAAACACTGGCGGAACTCGGCCATGAGGTAACGGATTTCGGTTGTGACGATGCATCTTCGGTTGACTACCCCGATTATGCCGAAAAGGTGGCCCGGGGGGTTTCGGAAGGGACTTTCGACCGGGGGGTCCTGATCTGTGGTACGGGGATCGGGATGTCGATTTCGGCCAACAAGTTTCCCAATGTCCGAGCCGCTGTCTGCCACAACATCTTTACCGCCCGTCTTTCACGGGAACATAACGATGCCAATATACTGACCATGGGCGAGAGAGTCATCGGAAGCGGTCTTGCCGAGGAAATGGTCAAGGTCTGGGTGAAAACGGATTTTGAAGGCGGGCGGCATGCCCGGCGGGTTGATAAGATCTGCGGTTTTGAGAAGAAGTGACGAAAGGGAAGGTCCCGTTTTGTTGAGAGATTTTGATCCGGAGGTAGCCGACGCCCTACGGGATGAGGCACTCCGTGAAAATGAGCAGATTGTCCTGATCGCATCTGAGAACTATGTCAGTGAGGCCGTCCTGAATGTGCAGGGTTCGGTGATGACCAATAAGTATGCCGAGGGGTATCCGGGACATCGCTACTATGGCGGCTGCGAGAACGTGGACCGCGTGGAGCAACTGGCCATCGACCGTGCAAAGGCGATCTTTGGCGCCGAGCATGTGAATGTGCAGCCCCACTCCGGGACTTCGGCCAATCTGGCGGTCTATCTCACCATGCTCAAGCCGGGTGATAAGATCCTGGGGATGTCCCTCTCCCACGGGGGGCACTTGAGTCATGGCGCCAAGGTCAATGTCTCCGGAAAACTCTACGCGTCTCATTCCTACGGCGTCTCACGGGAAACGGGCCGGATTGACTACGACGAGGTCCGGAAGATGGCCCGCACCCTCCGACCCAAGATGATCGTGGCCGGCGCTTCGGCCTATTCCCGGACGATCGACTTTGAGGCCTTTCGAAGCATTGCCGACGAGGTCGGCGCCTATTTTATGGCGGATATGGCCCACATAGCCGGTCTCATTGCGGTGGGTCTCCATCCGAATCCCACTCCCCATGCCGATTTTGTTACGACGACGACCCACAAGACCCTGCGTGGTCCCCGGGGCGGGATGATCCTCTGCAAAGAGAAATTCGGACGTGACCTGGATCATACCATTTTTCCGGGACTCCAGGGCGGGCCGCTGATGCATACCATCGCCGGAAAAGCTGTGGCGCTCAAAGAGGCCATGCTGCCGGAATTCAAGGAGTACCAGGCACAGGTCATCCGGAATGCACAGGCAATGGCTGAGGAACTTCAGGCTCGAGGCTACAAGATCGTCTCCGACGGGACCGATAACCATCTCCTGCTGGTCGATCTGAGCGGCACCGATTTGACCGGTGATGCGGCCGAGAAGGCCCTGGACTGCGCCGGGATTACCCTGAACAAGAATGTGATCCCCTTCGATACGGCGCCTCCCACTGTGACCAGTGGTATCCGGATCGGCACTCCGATCATTACGACCCGGGGGATGAAGGAGGAGGAGTCCCGTAGGATCGTTGATTTCATTGACCGGGTGCTGAAGAATATTGACTCAGAGGAGGTCGTCCGGAAAGTGCGGGAAGAGGTCAGGCGCCTGAACGAAAACTTCCCCGTCTATGCCGGTCGGGTTGCGGAGTGAAGGGTAATCTTTTTCCGGAGCAACGAAGAACATGAAACGTCCCTCCTGGGAAGAGTATTTCATGGACATTACCCACATGGTGAAGAGCCGGTCCACCTGTCTGCGCCGCCATATCGGGGCAGTGATCGTCAAGGACAAGAATATCCTGACGACAGGGTACAACGGTTCTCCCTCGGGGACCCGCCATTGCCTCGAAATCGGCTGTCTCCGGGAACAGATGAATGTTCCCTCGGGGGAACGGCACGAACTCTGTCGGGCGCTCCATGCGGAACAGAACGCCATTATCCAGGCCGCCAAACATGGCATCAATATCGAGGGGGCCGATCTATACTGTACCAATCTCCCCTGTATGATCTGTTCCAAGATGATT
>CAYQVN010000187.1:0-4677 GCA_964420895.1 uncultured Nitrospirota bacterium
GTTGCGCTGAATCAGGTCAAAGGCCATGGCGCCCGGTTTTGTCATCGCCTCCCGGATTTTATCATGATCATTCGCAGAAATGGTCTCGTCAGCATCGAGGACGAGGATCCAGTCTCCCCCGGCGTGGTCAAGAGATGCATTCCGGGCCTCACTGAAATCGTCATTCCAGGGGTGGGAAACAATCTTTGCCCCGAAGGAGCGGGCGATCGCCACTGTTTCATCTGTCGATCCCGTATCGACGATGATGATCTCATCGACGAGCCCTTGCACATTCTCCAGACATCGGGTGAGCATTTCTTCTTCGTTTTTTACGATCATGCAGAGGGAGAGACATGGACAACTCTCCCTGTCGCTGTCCTCTGCTGCGACCGGATCAATCCCTCTCCGGATGACGGCGGCCTTTTCCTCTTCGCCGACGGCGCTGTAAAATTCGCCGACGGAACGGAGGAAGTCACGATCCCTGCTCCCTTGCTCGACCGCCCGGATCAGCCAGGTGTCGCCTTCGGCAGGATCTCCCAGACGGTAGCAGGCCCCGCCGATCATGGCCATGACATGATAGGTCCGCCCCAGGGTGTAGATGGGGACCGGTTCAATGATCGGTGTCTCCTGTCGCTTTTCCAGCAGGGAGAGAAAGTGCCTTCCTTTCTGTACGCATTCCGCCCAGGGGCCGTGGTTGGCGGCGATCAGCGTCAGGAGGTACCAGGCGTCGGGATGTTCCGGAGCAATTTCCAGGGCGATCTCGGCGAGGTTTCGGGCCTCATCGATTTCTTCCTTCAGAAAGTGGAGCGTTGCCGTGGCATAACAGGTCTGCAGCAGATAGCGTGGTTGGATCTGTTGCTCTCGGGCTAATACCACGGCACGTTTTCCTGCTTCGAGAGCCTTCTCTTCTTCTCCAAGAGCTTTCAAGGAGAGGCAGAGGTTATGATAATGAAAGGGGTTTTCCCGATCGGTGTCGATCTCTTTTTGAATCATCCGGCAGTTGCGGAGATACTTCTCCCGCTCCCGTTCATCCCCCCGGCAGTAGCCGTCGTGGAAAAAGTGCAGGCCGCCGTGCTTTCCTTTTCCCCCGATGATGAGCTGTTCGTGAATCCTCCCCTCGAAATGGCCATCACCATCACCGCGAAAAAGGCGGGGAAGACTCATGACGGTATTGATCTTCCCATCGGGCAACAGATTCCATCGATCAAAGTAGAAATGTGTGGCTTCATCTCCGGCGCCGGCAACGATTTCCCGGAGTTTCCCGGCCTCTTCCGGACCGAACCATTCATCGGCATCGAGCTGCAGGTTCCATTCGCCCGTGGCATATTGGAGTGATGCGTTCCGGGCTTCACTGAAATCCTCCGTCCAGGGTTGGGAAAAGACCTTGTCCGTATAGGTTCGGGCAATCTCCAGGGTCCTGTCCGTCGATCCCGTATCGACAATGATGATCTCATCGACAAAGTCTTTCACCGAATCGAGACAGCGTGAGAGGTCCTTCTCTTCGTTTTTAACAATCATGGTGAGAGAGATCTTACCCTTCTCCTTCTGTATTGGATTGGGGGGTTCCGGGATCTGTAAACGGGCGATGTCAAGATTCTCCCGGGCTTGTTGATGGTTCGGCTCGAAGGCGATGATCGCCTCAAGCTCCCCGATAGCAAGCTCCATCCGTTCCGTCCGGCCATAAAGAACAGCCAGGTCGTTCCTCGATGGGGCGAAACGGGGGTTGATGGCGATCGATGCTTTGAGGTGTTCTTCCGCTGCAGCCGGGTCACCCATGATCAGCTCAGAGAAGCCGAGACTCCAGAAGGCGAGGAAGTGATCGGGCCGCAGTTCGATCGTCTTCCGGAATAAGACAATGGCCTCTTCATGCCGTTCCAGCCGCTGATGGACGACGCCGAGGTTGTAGGTGCAGTCGGAGCTTTCGGGCTCCATTCGACAGGCCTCTTCGCAACTCTTTCGGGCTTCTTCGTTTCGGCCGAGTTCCATCAGGGCGGTTCCGAGAAGGAGGTGGGCCTCGCCGGATTCCGGTTCCATGCGGATCACCTCTTTCAGGTGGGGAATCGCCTGATCAAAATTCTTCAACTCCATCATCTGGGCAGCCAGTTCAAATGTGGCCCTGGAGTCTTGCGGTGCCTCTTCTCTCTTGATCTCTCCCAGTTCCCGGTAGAGTTCCCCCTTTGCGGAAGGCCGGTCATCGTCCCGGACCTTTCCAAAGTGATGGATAGGGATTCCCGTCCGTTCCACGGCAAGGCCGGCCCTTTCGATAGAGGGTTCGACGAGTTCGTGGACGCGGTTTTGAAAGCGGATCTCCGGCCGGTTCCGGAAGAGGCGGATCAATTCGGATTCGACGTAGCCGGCGTAATTTTCTCCCTCTCTGCACCGCCCGTCGTTCTTTTTCCAGTGAAGAAGTGTCGCGTCGTCGGTGTAAGACCGCTGTGTCAGAGAAGAGGCGGCAAGTTCGGGGTTTGAAATTATCGCTGAGATCTGCTCGAGATCCTTGCGAGCAATGACCTCGTCGGCATCGAGGACGAGGACCCATTCCCCCCGGGCATATTCAAGAGACAAGTTCCGGGCCTCGCTGAAATCCCCCTGCCAGGGGTGCCGGATGATTCGGGCACCGAAGGATGCTGCAATGTCGATCGTCCGGTCTGTTGATCCCGTATCTACAATGACCATTTCATCGACGATTTTTGCGACGCTTTCCAGGCATCTTGCCAGTAACGGCTCCTCATCCTTGACGATCATGCAAAGCGAAAGGGTGGGGCGGTTCGATGAATGTCTTAGATAAGTATCCCATTCCGCAGCGATTTTTTTCCAGTCGTGACGTTCCGCGACAAAGGTCTTCCCCCGTTCTGAAAGCTCCTGCCACGACGGGTCGTCCACCATCAGTCGAAGGGTCTCCTCCACGAACCGGTCCTGGTAGATCGTCGAATGAGGGTTTCCGGGAACAAAGATCCCTCCGGCCACCGATTCGGGAAGGGCCGCCAGGGGGGTCGTGATGATGGGGAGTCCGGCGGCCTGGGCCTCCAGGACGGAGATGCACGAGGTCTCCCGCCAGATCGACGGGTAAAGGAGGAGTCGTGCCGTTTTGAGTTCCCCGTAGAGGGTTGCTTTCGGGACGCAACCTCTCAGGATGACACCGGGTTGATTCAGCTTCGGGAGGATCGGCTGCATCTCCGGGTCACTTTCGAGGTCTGACGCCTGGGTGTAGGTAAAGATGTGGAGTTCCGCTTCCGGTGCCTTCTCCCGGATTCTCGGAAAAAGATCGAGGAGGATCGAAAGACCCCGGTCGGGACGGCTGATATAGAGCAGCTTGTTCCGGTCCCGGGGGAGCGGCTCGTCCGGAAAGAGGGAGAGGTCGATCCCGTTACGGGTGATCGTAAACCGATTTCGGGGGACCCGGAAATGTTCGGCATAGGTCTCTGCCTGCCAGCGGCTGACGGTGAAGACTTCATCAGCCGGAAGATCGCTGAGGTTCTCCTTCCGGATATAATCGGCCTGACAGTCATCATGAACCCAGAAGATCTTCCGGTCAGCGTTCACTCCGGCCCGGAAGGGCATGGGGACACGGGAGGAGATGAAGACGGGAATCCGGTTCCAGCGGTTCAATAGGAAGAAATCGGCCAGATTCCGGTATTCCACTCCTTCCTGTACCGAGACTTCCGGCGTCGAGTTGTAGACGATCACACTTCTTCCGAGACGGGCAAGCTCCCGGGCCATAGCCATCAGGGCCGTTTCGCTTCCGCCGACGGCCTTGACCCCCAGGTCTGCGGGAGTGAAGTCTCCCACGGTATAAAAAACGATATCGAGATCATCCCGTGTAAGCGCCATGCCGAGTTCCTCTGCCGTGATTTTGTAGTTCTCATAGGCTTCGTCATAGAGCACATAGCAGGAAATCGCCTTTCGGAAGGCGGCCAGGGCCTTTTCCAAGTCTCCTGCCTCCCGGTAGAGGAGGCCAAGCCGGTTGTAGGGTTCAGGATGATCGGGGTTTTTCGTGATTTCATTTTGGCAGGCGAGGATAGAACCATTCGAACCACCGATACTTCCTATCCCCGCCTGCTTCTCTTTTTGTTTAGACAGTTCACTGTCTAATGCATGACTCCACTCGCTGGCAATCACCTCCCATCGATACGCTTGATAGGCCCGGGTCCGGGCCTGGTTACTAAATGTCCTCCAATATTTGCGGTCTTTGAGAAACCGCAAAACTTCACGGACGAATCGTTGTCCGTATTCTTTCGTTCGGCTGTCACCGGGGATGAGAATCCCCGTCCTGCCGTCGGCAACCGTCTCGTTCAGCCCTCCCAGGGCGGTGGTGACGACGGGGACCCCCGCGGCCTGTGCCTCGATAGCGGCGATACAGGAGGTCTCGGCAAAATGATTGGGATAGGCCATGAGGGCCGACTCCATCAATTCTTTCGCCAGCCGGTCCTGGGGAACAGTCCCCACCAGTTTCACCCCCGGCTGCTCGGCTTTTCGATAGAGAGGGCCGTATTCTTGCTCGTCCTCTTTCCGGTCGACACCGTAAACGGCCATGCTGCTGAAGACATGGAGTTCCGCTGTCGGGACCTCCGCCCGGATGGCGGGAAAGAGGTCGAGGAGGACATCGAGTCCACGAAAGGGGGTGCTGGAATAGACCAGGCGGGGTGGCCGCTCGTCGGAACAGGGGCCGTCATAAAAGGATGGATGAAAGCCGTTCCG
>CAYQVN010000188.1:0-4661 GCA_964420895.1 uncultured Nitrospirota bacterium
CCTCCCGGTTATTTATGAAATGACTTATCTTTGCAGAACGATACTAACCCGTTTCCCTTCCCGTTTCGTCTCAATGATTTCATGGTCTCCTTCTTTGCAGAAGTCGAGGACCGATTCTTCAAAGAGGGGATCGTCACCCGTCACCCGGAGGAGGGCTCCCTTCTCAAGGCGGCGTACCTCCTTGGCCAGTGCAATCAGGGGGCCGGGGCAGACCTTTCCCGTGACATTAATCTCCCGGTCAACTTCCATAGTGATCTCCTCCGATATCAGGATATGGTGCGATACTGCGATCCAAAGGGAGCCCTTCCGTGGAGAGTCAATGTTCCTGTCTGTGATTGTTTGAAATTTTGTCAGGACAGCCCGATTTTAAGCGAAACCCTATCCGATGTCAAGAAACATTGGCATTCCTCTTCTTGACAGAGAGGGGGCGATCAGGTAGGCTGTCCACGTTTTCCAGATCTTTCCGGGAGGTTTTCTTATGGTCAAGATGGCGCCGTCAATTCTTTCTTCCGATTTTGCACGGCTGGGCGAGGAGGTTCGGGCCGTGGAATCCGCGGGAGCCGATTATATCCACGTCGATGTCATGGACGGCCATTTTGTGCCAAACATCACTATCGGTCCTCCCGTGGTGGCGGCGGTACGGAAGATCACCGATCTGCCCCTCGATGTGCACCTGATGATCGAGAATCCCTCGGACTACATCCCGGAATTCGCCCGGGCCGGCGGCGATATCTTGACGGTCCATGCCGAGGCCTGTGTCCATCTCGACCGGACGATCCATCAGATCAAGGACCTCGGAAAGAAGGCCGGGGTGGCCCTCAATCCCCATCAACCCCTTTCAATCCTCGAGTATGTTCTGGCCGACATCGATCTGGTCCTTTTGATGACGGTCAACCCCGGCTTTGGAGGGCAGAGCTTCATCGAAGGGGTCCTCACAAAGATCACCCACTTAAAGGAGATGGTGGCGGAGAAGAGGCTCAACCTTGAGATTGAGGTCGATGGCGGTGTGACGGTGAAGAATGCAAAAAAGATTGCCCTGGCGGGTGCTGATGTGCTGGTTTCCGGGTCTGCGGTTTTCGGCACGGAGGATTATCGAGCCACCCTCGATTGTTTTCGAAAAGAACTTTCCTGACTTTCTTGCCATTTTTTCGTCCTCTCCGGGCAATTTCAAAGGTTTTATTTTCTTGACAGAAATGAAAAAAATCAATAATATCTGAAAGCTTTAGCCTTGACCGGGGAACCGGGGAGGCCTTTTGGGGACTTTTTTGTAAAAAAGCGATGCTGAGCACCGCAGGAGTCGGGTGTGTTTGACGCTCTCTCGGAAAAACTGAATTCGATCATCAAGAACGTCACCGGTAAGGGAAAACTTTCCGATGAAAACGTCCGGGAGGCCCTGCGCGAAGTCAAAATGGCCCTTCTCGAGGCGGACGTGAACTACAAGGTCGTCCGGGGTTTTCTCGAAAAGGTGAAGGAGCGCTCCCTCGGTGTGGAGGTCCATCAGAGCCTCAATCCGGGGCAGCAGTTCATCAAGATTGTCCAGGATGAATTGACGGACCTCATGGGGTCGACGGACAGCAAGGTACAACTTTCCTCCGCCCCGCCCACGGTGATTATGATGGTGGGGTTGCAGGGGTCGGGGAAGACCACGACCGTCGGCAAACTGGCCCGGATCTACAAGAAAAAAGGACACCGCCCCTTGATGGTGGCGGCCGACGTTTATCGTCCTGCGGCCATCCGGCAATTGCAGGTCCTGGGGGAACAGCTGGGTGTTCCCGTATATAGTACGGAAAGCAAGGATCCCGTCTCGATCTGTGACGAGGCGATGGCCAAGGCCCGCTCCGAAGGATTCGATCTGGTCCTGATGGATACGGCCGGAAGACTTCATATCGATGAAACACTGATGGAGGAACTTTCCCGGATCAAGGCGAAGGTTTCACCCCATGAGATCCTCTTCGTGGCCGATGCCATGACGGGGCAGGACGCCGTCAACATCTCCCAGAGTTTTAATGAACAACTTGAAATCTCCGGTGTTGTCCTGACCAAGTTGGACGGCGATGCCCGGGGAGGCGCCGCTCTCTCCATTCGCTACGTGACGGGCAAGCCCATTAAATTTGTGGGAATGGGCGAGAAGATGGACCAGTTGGAGGTCTTTCATCCCGACCGGGTAGCTTCCCGGATCCTCGGCATGGGGGACCTGATGACCCTCATTGAAAAGGCCGAGTCGACCTTTGATGAGGAGCAGGCGGCCAAGCTGGAACAAAAAATCCGGAAGGAACAATTTACGCTTAATGACTTCCGGGATCAGCTCAAAAGTATCAAAAAGATGGGCTCCCTCGAATCGTTGATGAAGATGATCCCCGGCATGGGCCGGATGCAGGAACTCTCAGCGGCCCGGCCCGACGAGAAGGAGCTTGTGAAGATCGAGGCGATGATCGGTTCCATGACGCCTGCAGAACGGGAACGTTACCAGGTCATTAACGGGAGCCGTCGGAAACGGATTGCCCGGGGAAGCGGAACGACGGTGCAGGATCTTAACCGTCTTTTGCAGCAGTTCTCTCAGATGCAAAAAATGATGAAGATGTTTGCAAAAGGGGGGGCGCCGGCTTTCCCCGGTGGAATGCCGGGTATGGGGAATCCCCTTGCCATGGGCGGTGGCGGAAAGTTCCGGAAGAAATTAAAGAAGAAAAGAAAGATCAGAAGATAAACCTGCAGCAGGAGAACTGTGCGGGTGGTGGTTCAAGTTGATTCATGATAAGCATTCATAAGGGAGGTGAAAAGACATGGCAGCATCGATACGTCTGAGCCGGTACGGCGCGAAGAAATCCCCCTTTTACCGGATTGTAGTGATGGATTCGGCGAAGGCGAGAAACGGGAAATTTATTGAGCAGATCGGGACCTACGATCCTCGGAAAGATCCTTCTGAAATCGTTTTGCAGGAAGAAGCGGTATTAAAGTGGCTGGGCACCGGCGCCCGGCCGACGGAGACGGTCAAGCGTTTTCTCAAGAGCACGGGAATCTGGGCCAAATTTCGTCAGACTGCGTAATTGCGGTACCGTAGACATCGGCGGGAAGTGGATGCTCGAGTGGAGGGTGGCCGAAGATGAAAGAACTCATTACCATCATCGTGAAAGCTCTAGTGGATCGTCCGGATGAAGTCAGTGTCCAGGAAGTACAGGGAGAAAAGACGACCGTCATCGAATTGAAGGTCGCCCAGGAGGACTTGGGAAAAGTGATCGGGAAACAGGGAAGAACCGCCCGTTCGCTTCGGACCATTCTGAATGCCGCGGGGACGAAGATGGGGAAACGCTGCGTCCTGGAAATCATTGAGTGACCGCTTCGCAATAAGTCCATCGGCTGACTTTTGTGTATTGAATCAAGTGATGGTGTTCCCGGTTTTATGGAAGAATGGATTGAGGTCGGTACGATTTTCCGGAAGCATGGTGTACGGGGTGAGGTCAAGGTATACCCCCTGACCGATTCTCCCCGGCGGTTTCTGGAGCTTACGGAAGTGGTCATCGAAGCTCCCGGAGGAGAACATTTCCCCGTCGAGATTGATCGGGTCCGATTCCAGCAGGATCGTTTGATCCTCCATTTTGCGGGGAAGGATCATCTGGAAGATATTGAGCCTTTTCTGAAGGGGCAAATCCTGATCCCCCGTGTGCAGGCGCAAACCTTGCCGGAGGGACGTTACCATCATGCCGACATCCTCGGGATTTTCGTGGTCACCGAGGAAGGCATGAACTTGGGCAGGATTGCAGAAATCCTGGAGACGGGCAGCAACGATGTCTATGTCGTTCGGAAGGGGGAAAAGGAAATCCTGATTCCGGCGATCGAGGAGGTGGTCCGGAAGGTCGATCTTCAAAAGGGGGAGATGATCATCCACGTCATGGAGGGACTTCTTGAGTCTATTTGATTGGGATGTCCTGACCCTCTTTCCGGAGGTCATTCAGGTCTATGCCGAGACCGGAATTATCGGAAGGGCGCAGGCGGATCAAAAGATTACCGTTCAGGTTCATTCCCTCCGGGATTATACCCGGGACCGTCACCGGACGGCGGACGACTATCCTTACGGCGGCGGCGAAGGGATGGTCCTGAAACCGGAGCCGATCTTCCGGGCTGTTGATGCGATACGGGAGACGCGGCCGGAAACCCGGGTGATTCTCCTGTCCCCCCAGGGGCGTGTCTTTGATCAGGAGATGGCCGAACGCCTGGCGGCCGGGACGAAGTCGGTGACCCTGATCTGCGGTCGCTACGAAGGGGTTGATGAGCGGGTCCTGACCCATCTTGTGGATGAAGAGATCTCCATCGGCGATTATGTGATCTCCGGCGGGGAACTGGCGGCCCTGGTCGTACTGGATGCGGTTTCGAGGAACCTGCCCGGTGTGGTGGGCGATGAGCGTTCGGTCGCCTCGGATTCTTTTTCCGGGGGGCTCCTGAAACATTCTCAGTACACGCGGCCGGAAGAGTACCGCGGGATGAAGGTTCCGGAGATCCTTCTTTCGGGCCATCACGCAAGGATCCGCCGGTACCAGCGTTATTGTGCATTAAAGAAAACCTTCTGCAACCGTCCCGATCTGTTGGAGGAGGCTGAATTGAGTGAAGAGGATCGTGAGATGCTTCTGCAGATACGGGGGGAGGATCAGTAAGAGGAGGCACAAAGG
>CAYQVN010000189.1:0-2635 GCA_964420895.1 uncultured Nitrospirota bacterium
AGGCCCTTTTCCCCCCGCTCTTCGAGGACCTTCATCCCGTAGACGGTCATGCCCGAGGAAGGCCCCGCGACAATCCCCTCCCTGCATATCATCTCTACCAGGGTCCGGTAGGCATCATCGGAATCGACAAGAATTTTTTCATCGATAATCGATTCATCATAGATCTCGGGCTTCATCGTATATTCCGTGTTGCGCAGTCCGTAAAATTCGTGGCTCTGTTCGCTCGGCTCCACGGAGATGATCTGAATGTCCGGGTTTTTCTCTTTCAGGTATCTCCCCGCCCCTGTAATGGTCCCCCCGGTGCCGACGCCACTGATAAAGTGGGTAATCTTTCCAGCCGTCTGTGCCCAGATCTCCGGACCGGTCGTCTGATAATGGATCTCCGGGTTATGGCGGTTCCCATATTGATAGGGGACTAAATGATCGGTCAGTTCCTTGTAGCCGAAGGCCGCCGCAATCGCACCTTCCCCAGGGAAACGGGGGCAGGCATCATCGGGGGTCAGGTCCATCGCGGATGTGGTCAGGGAGAGGAGAGTCTTCTTTCCCGCTGGGATCTGCTCCCCCGAGGTGATGATCGGTTTCTTGTAACCTAAAAGATTCAGAAAGACACTGAGGGCCACCCCCGTGTTCCCCGAGGTCGGCTCGACGCAGGTGGTCTCCGGTTTCAAGTCACCGTCTTCAATGGCGCCGGTAATCATTCCAAAAGCCGTCCGGTCCTTGATCGACCCCACGGGATTGAAATATTCCAGTTTGGCACAGGCGATCCGGTCCTCTGTTGGTTCAATGACATGATTCAGGCGCACAATGGGGGTATCCCCGATCAGTTCGGTAATGTTGTTGTAGATCGCCCGATGTCTCAGCGGTGGTCTGGAATGCTCTCCCATTACGTCTCCTCCCTGCATCCCGGCAAGGGATTATTGCTTTTTCTTCGTGATAATCTGCCAGTCCGTGTCGTTGATCGGGCTGACATCGAGTACCTCGTTTCCCTCCCCTTTCAGACTGCGGGGGACGTTCTCCGTGGCGGGCAAATGGTCGACAATGATTTTCAGGATCTTACCGGCCTCCAGTGTTTCCAGGGCCAACTTGGTCTTTACAAAGGTATAGGGACAGACCTCCCCTTTGATGTTGAGTTCCTTATCGATCTTGTATTCGTCATTCACGAAATATTCTCCTTCCAACATTGCTGCTTACCAGCAGATCACGGAGTCCGCCTCCAAAAGGAGGGAAACAATTTCATCATAGTTCACAGACTGCCCGTTAAAAATACTGCCGCGTGCCTCGACATCGTCCCGGCAGGCATAGACCTTCGGGATCCCCTCCGGTGGTGTCAAAACGGCATCATGGAGCAAAAGAACGGAGACATCGGCCCCCTGCTCCTGCTGCCCCCGTGCGGCTCCACAGGCATAGCTGTCTTCGCTGCTCTTGAGTACATGTAGGATCTTTTTTGACAAGCGGGCCTCCTTCAACAGCCGATGACCAGGTCGCTCTCCCCGAGGATCGCTGCAATGGTGCTGCGGTCTTCCCGGGTGACGGGGAAGACGGAATCTCGAATGCCCCGCTCCTCCATCGATTCCTTCTCTGCAACAAAGGGACAGCCCAGTTCCTGCAAGGTTCGGATATGCCGGTGCATCTCGGACAAACCGACCTTCTCCGGCGCCGAAGCCTGGAGCAGGTAGACCCCCTCTTCCGCCAAAACGACCTTAACCGCATTCCCCGAAAGTGTCAACCCCAAGGTCATGCGCAGAACTTCCGAGGTGAAGGTACTGTTCAAGGAGGATTGTCTAAGGAGTGTTGTGACCTGTTTCATCGTTCTCCATCATCGATCCACTCAGTGAAAGGCCAGGAAGGAATCGGCTTTTGCAACCATCTCGGAAAGATCATATTGACTGCCGAAGAGGACCCCCTCCCTGCGGGGGACTTTCCGTTCGTCTGCATCGTAGGCACAGAGAATGATCTCGGCCCCCTTCTCCGTCAACTCCATAAAATCGTCCCGGAGAATGTGATAGATCCCGTCATACATCAGAAATATTTTGACCCGGTGGCCCTGTCCCAAGGCTGCCTCCGTGATTTTCATCACCGTCCGGCAATTCTCACTTTCCGGACTGGAGGTCATCAGAAGACCGATATCGGAGGATTTGCTCATTTTGTAATTCTCTCTCCCCGGCACGGATCACCGAGGTAATCATCATCCGCTCTTCCCGGAAGGACTCCCCTTGCGCATCGAGAACCCAGGACCGCGACGTCGGTTCCTCTCCTTCCGGGACCGAGACAATCAGATAGGAATATTCGTTCCAGGCGCGCCGAAGATCCACAGCAGAGGGAAGTGAAGGTGCATCGGGGTGAGAATGATAGAAACCGAGAATCTCCTGCCCGCAACTTCGGGCCTCCCCGTCTATCCGCAGGAAATCTCTGCCGTCGATGACATAACGGTCTCTGCCTCGGAGAAGATCCGTATTCTCTGTGGGAAAAACCTTTTCAACCCGCTTCCCCTTCCCTAAAGTACCGACGAGGATACCGCAACACTCCTCGGGGTAACCTTGCCCGACTTGCTGATAGATACGTTGAAGGAGATGACGGGGGATCTGGAGTAGAGTCAAGAATTGAACACCTTGTAAGCAGATGACTTTTTGATGAA
>CAYQVN010000189.1:2735-4635 GCA_964420895.1 uncultured Nitrospirota bacterium
ATCTGGAGTAGAGTCAAGAATTGAACACCTTGTAAGCAGATGACTTTTTGATGAATAGGAGACCATCACTTTTATACGAAGCCGTTAAAAATTCACCCGGCAGAATTCTTCATAGTCGATCAATTCCGTGATGGTCGGATTTTCTCCACAGACAGGACAACCGGGATCTTTTCGCACCTTGATGGTCTGAAATTCCATTTCCAGGGCCTCATAGTTCAGCATGCGGCCCATCAATAGCTTTCCCGTCTTCAGGATCAGCTTCAGGACTTCCGTCGCCTGGAGCAGACCGATCACGCCGGGCAGCACGCCCAGGACCCCCGCTTCTTCACAGGAGGCCGTCATCCCCGGCGGTGGCGGTTCCCGGAAAAGGCAGCGATAACAGGGTCCCTCGCCGGGCACAATGGTCATCACCTGACCGGTAAACCGAAAGACCGCACCGTAGGAAAGGGGCTTCCCCGTCAGGACACAGGCGTCATTGACGAGATAGCGAGTCGGAAAATTATCGCTTCCATCTACGACCACGTCATAGTCCTGAAGAATTTCCAGAATGTTTTTGGAAGTAATCCGTTCCTGATAGGTCGTAACCTTAACGGCCGGGTTCAGCGCCTCCAGGGTCTCTTTCGCGGAGACGGCCTTGTTTTTGCCCAGGTCCGCCATACTGTGCACCACCTGCCGCTGGAGATTACTCAGTTCCACATGATCGCCGTCGACAATCCCGATCTTTCCGACCCCGGCGGCGGCAAGATAGTATCCGACGGGAGCTCCCAAGCCGCCGCCGCCCACCATCAACACGCGAGCCTCACGGATCTTCTTCTGCCCCGCCCCACCAACCTCCGGCAGGAGGATATGGCGGCTGTAACGCTTGATTTCGTCTTCCGAGAAGTCAAACATAATTAATCGCGTTCCTCTACCTTTACATGCATCGTCTGTAAAAACTCCACCGCACGGCCGATCTCCTTTTCCTCCCCCTCCAACTCCAGGAGAACCCAACCCGTATGTTCCGTCACCGCTGCCTGAAAGATACTGGTCACCAGCTGAAATTCATGACCGATCCGATAGATAATCGGCTCCTGTATCAACTCATCGGAGAAGGTCATACTGATCATTTTCTTCGCCATAGCATCGCTCCTCACCACTCCTGCTATTCGATCACATTCATCACAACCGGTTCGACCAGCACTCCCCGGGACTTCAGGTATTCCATGGCCCGGCCGATCTCTTCCGGTTCCCCTTCCAGTTCCAGACCCACCACCCCGATCTCATCGGTCACACTGGCACAACGGATGTTGGTCACCACATTGAACTCATGGCCCACACGGTAGATCAAGGGCTCCCGGATCAGCTTCTGAGGAAAGGTCAGATAGACTTTGCGTTTCATCATCAACCTCCCGCAATGGCGGGAACGATGGAAAGACCGTCCCCATCTTTGATTTCCGTTTCCAGATCGTTCAGGAACCGGATATCTTCATCATTAAGATAGACATTCACAAACCGTCTCAGTTTCGCATTCTCGTCACAGATCCGTTCCTGAATGCCGGCATATTCCTTTTCCAGATTTGCAATAATCTCCCGAACCGTCTTCCCTTCCACGGAAACCTCCGGTGCGCCGTTGGTGAGCGATCGAAGGGGCGTTGGAATTCTCACTGTCACGGACATGCCTACCTCCCTGGTATCAGATTTATCAGATGTTTTATCACAACCGAGATTGATTTTCCACCAAAAGGGCCTCGAAGGAGTCGAGGCGGGAATCGATCACCGGGTGCACCCGCAATCGGTCGATCAACGCCTCCTGGGTCTTCAGGCCATTTCCCGTAATGGAAACCACAATCGATTCATCCCTGGGGATCTTTCCCTGTTCGATCAGCTTTTTCGTCACCCCCAGGGTCACGCCGCCGGCCGT
>CAYQVN010000190.1:0-4617 GCA_964420895.1 uncultured Nitrospirota bacterium
TCATAATCTTAATCCATGTTTTCAGAAACATCAGATTAAGATAAAGAGTAAGAATGTTTGACAACAATAAACCAGACGTAAAGGGCGCAGAGAAAACAACGTTCCCCCTCACCTCAGTCCTCTCCCCGAAGGGAGAGGAAGTAGCAATATCGATCTTCCCCTTCTCCCCCTTTGGGGGAGAAGGTTGGGATGAGGGGGTGCTAGAGCTGAAAGCTGCATGCTATGCAGATTAAGAGTAAGATGAAGATTATGATTAAGACTGGTGAAAAAACAGCAGAAACTTACTGGAGATAATCCCATGAGCAATGTGATGGTGATCGCTGAGGTGAAAGAGGGAAAGGTGAAGAAGAGCAGTATGGAAGCTGTGTCGGAAGGGCGTCGACTCTGTAACCAGTCCGGCGGCGAACTTTCCGTACTCCTTGCGGGAGAAGGGGTCGAGGCGCTGGCGGGGGACTTCGGGACCTACGGTGCCGACCGGGTCTACGTGATGGACGATCCGAAACTGGCCGCCTATTCAACGGAAGGCTACCTCTCGGTTCTGGCTCCGCTCCTTGAAGAGAAGAAACCTTCCCTCCTGTTGATGGCGAATTCCATCCAGGCCCGGGACTTGGCGCCCAGGCTTGCCGCCCGGTTGGGGTGCGGGCTCATGACCGATTGCGTGGAACTTGCCCTCGAAGGAGAAAAACTTTCCGCTTTGCGTCCCGTTTACGGAGGCAAGGCCCTGGTCCGCGAAGTGTCGGCGGGGGAAGGGCCCGCCTTTGCGACGATCCGGCCCAACGTTTTTTCTGCCGAGCCTGTCGACCCACCGAAGGCGTCCGAGGTAGAGAAGGTCTCCTGTGATTGTGGTGATATCCGGACCCGGTTTCTTGAGAAGATTGAGGAGGGAGACGGACAGATCGATCTCACCGAGGCGGAAGTGATCATCGCCGGCGGAAGGGCGATGAAGAATGCCGAGAATTTCAATATTCTTGAGGAACTGGCTTCCCTCTTTCATGGTGCTGTCGGTGCTTCCCGTGTGGCCGTTGATTCCGGCTGGCGACCCCACTCAGATCAGGTGGGGCAGACGGGCAAGGTTGTCAACCCGAAACTCTATATCGCCTGCGGGATCTCGGGATCGGTGCAGCACTTGGCCGGCATGGGGACCTCCCGTACGATTGTAGCGATCAACACCGATCCGGAGGCGCCTATTTTCGAAAAGGCGGACTACGGGATCGTGGGTGATCTTTTCACTGTGGTTCCTCTTTTGACGGAGGAGCTTCGGAAAACCCTTTCTAACTGATGCCATGAGCGATACACTCCATTCCTATTTTATTAAATGTGCCCGTCATTACGGTCCACGGACCGCCCTGATGATCAAACAGGACGGAGTCTACCGGGAGATCACCTACCGGCAGTTCGAGGAGCAGGTCCGTGATTTTGCCCTCGCTCTTTCCATTTTGGGAGTGCAGCGTGGGGATCGGGTAGCCCTCCTTTCGGAAAATCGACCGGAATGGGCGGTCTCCGATCTTGCCATCCTCTCCGAAGGGGCGATTACCGTTCCCGTTTATCAGACCAACTCTCCGAAAGAAGTCGCCTATATCCTGAACAATGCCGAAGTGAAGGTGGTCATTGTTTCGACAGGAGAACAGCTTGGAAAGATCCAATCCATCCGGTCCGATGTCCCGTCATTGGAACGGGTGATCGTGATGGATACTGTCGAAGGCGCCGATGTCGATTCCTTTGCAGCCCTTCTGCAGGTGGGACGGGAGCGTGCCGGGGCGGAACCGGACCAGTATGAGGAACATGTGCGGCGGACGCAGGCATCCGATGTGGCGACCATCATCTACACCTCCGGTACAACGGGCGAGCCGAAAGGAGTGATGCTGACCCACGAAAACATCCTTTTTAATGTTCAGGCCGCAGAAAAGGTGGTGCCTGTCAGCGAGGAAGACCGTTGTCTTTCCTTTCTGCCTTTGAGTCATGTCTTTGAACGAACGGTGGGGCAATTCTTCATGATCTTTCACGGGATCACCATCGCCTATGCTGAGTCGATTGATACCGTGGCCGAGAACATGGGCGAAGTCAAACCTACGATTGTTGTTTCGGTGCCTCGCCTTTATGAAAAAATGTATGCCAAGGTTTTGGACAAGGTTCATGCCGGGCCGCAATTGCGGCAGAAGATCTTTTTCTGGGGGATTGAGACGGGGAAGAAACTCACTCCCTACCGTCTTGAGGGGAAGAAGGGACCTTTTGCATTGAGTCTTCAATACGCTCTGGCGGACAGGCTTGTCTTTCACAAGATCAAAGAGCGGCTTGGCGGGAATCTGCGTTACTTCATTTCGGGCGGCGCCCCCTTGTCCCGGGAGATTGCGGAGTTCTTCTACGCCGCCGGGGTGACCATCCTCGAAGGGTACGGTTTGACGGAGACCTCGCCGGTGATCACCGCCAACCATCATGATCGGATCAAGTTCGGGACCATCGGCAAGGCCCTGGAAGGGGTGGAGGTCCGGATCGCCGACGATGGGGAGATCCTGACCCGGAGTCCATCGGTCATGAAGGGATACTTCAAGAACGAGACAGCCACGAAGGAGGCCATCGATGACGAGGGGTGGTTCCATACCGGTGATGTAGGAGAGATCGATGGGGAAGGGTTCGTGAAGATTACGGACCGGAAGAAAGACCTCATTGTTACCTCCGGCGGAAAGAATGTTGCGCCTCAGTATCTCGAAAACCTCCTTGTGTCCGACAAGTATATCAGCCAGGTCATGGTCTATGGCGACAAGCGGAAGTACCTGACGGCCCTTGTCGTTCCCGATTTCGATGCACTGTCTGTGGTGATGAATGAGAAGGGAGGTTCCACAACGGATCATTCAGCCCTGGTGGCGAACCTGCAGGCCATGGATTTTATGTATGCACGGGTTGAGGCAAAGTTGCGTGATCTGGCTCGCTATGAGCAGATCAAAAAGATTTCCCTCCTCGACCATGAATTATCCCAGGACGCCGGTGAATTGACCCCAACGCTGAAGGTTCGCCGCAAGGAAGTGACCCGGAAATATTTTGATCTTCTCGACGCCCTCTACGAAAAAGAGTTCTGACCCACCTTCGCTCCTTTTTTTCTCTTAAAACTGCTTGACAAAATCAGAACACCCCGATAGATATAATAGTGATTCTTTCACGGTTATCAATCTATCTTAAAGGAGGATGGAATGAGAAACTACATGACAAGGCTTTTGGGAGTCGTTGCAACCCTCTTTTTTCTGGCTTCCCCGGCCTGGGGAGCGGGGTTTCTGGTCTTCGAGCAGGGGGCCAAGGCGATGGGGATGGCGGGGGCCTTTACCGCTACGGCCGATGATCCGACGGCCATCTTCAACAATCCGGCGGGGATTACGCAGCTTGAAGGGACGCAGATCTCCTTCGGGAACACCTTTGTCCGGAACGACCAGAAGTATGATGTGGACAGCGCCCTTACTTCCGGTAAGACCTATCACGAAGAAATGGCCTCCAAGACCTTCTATTTGCCCCATCTCTATGTGACACAGAAATACAATGATCGACTGAGCATCGGATTCGGCGCCTTCTCCCCATTCGGGATCGGGACCGACTGGGCGGACAATTCGGCAGGCAATTCCGTGGCCAATGATGCAACGATCAAGACCTATAATCTCAATCCCAACATAGCCTATAAAATTACGCCAAAGCTCTCACTTGCGTTGGGAGTGAACTACATCCGTACAAATATCATGATTCAGCGGCAAATCGGTGCTGAGTCGTTTGTCTCCGGTGTTACCCCCGTGTTGAGCTATGAACTCTTAGGTCAGGAGCATTTTGGCCGTCTGCAAATCGATGGTCGGGGCGGTGGTTGGGCCTATAATGCAGGACTCCTCTACAAGATCAATGAAGAATGGCAGGCGGGCTTCTCCTACCGGAGCGATTACAAGATCGAAATCTCCCGGAGCCAGAGCTCCATCGTCTGGTCGAAGAGTTCGAAACTT
Source organism: uncultured Nitrospirota bacterium (assembly GCA_964420895.1). Lineage (GTDB taxonomy): Bacteria > CG2-30-53-67 > CG2-30-53-67 > CG2-30-53-67 > CG2-30-53-67 > JAADIO01. The sequence goes on from CAYQVN010000190.1 coordinate 3,972, forward strand.
CTTTCGAATCTTTCCGTCCTCAATCCCGCGCTGGCGGGCGCCCCCTTTAACCCCCTGGTGAACTCATCAACGGAAGGTTTCACCCGGCTGAACCTCCCCGGAATCTTCCTGGCCGGAGTTTCGACAACAATGTTCGACGGCTGGAACATCGAATTCGATGTGCAGTACACGACGTGGAATCATTTTGACGATATTGTCATCGAGGTCGCACCGCCCTTGAACCTGAACCCCTTCCTGGTCGGGCTTAATCCGACGGTGGATACGACGCCCGATCAACTTTCGACCCTGGAAGAAGATTGGGACAACGGATGGGGATTCCATCTCGGCGTGGAGTACAACTATACCGACAACTTCGCCGTCCGGACGGGGTACTTCTACGACAAGAACCCGATCCCCGACCGTACGCTGGGGGCCATCCTTCCCGATTCGGACCGGCACAACTTCTCCCTCGGTTGTGGTTACACGAAAGGGAACTGGGCCCTCGACGCCGCCTACATGTACTCGAGTTTCGAGAACCGGAGCACCGATAACAACTACCAGGACTTCAACGCCTCCTACGAGACGAACTTCCATCTTCTGGGGGTGACCCTGACGCGGAAGCTGTAGAAGGTTGAAATAAGCGAAAAACAGTTGCGCCCGCCTTTTC
>CAYQVN010000191.1:0-4615 GCA_964420895.1 uncultured Nitrospirota bacterium
CGTCATGATTTGTGGAGGAATTATCTTATAGAACCCCTTGAGAGTCAAGGAGAAATCCCTTTCGCAAGGAACTCATCTCATAGCTCTCTCCGTCAGTCGTAATACGGATCATCCCGTCCCGATCCGTGCGAAAGATGGATTTTTCCGGGGTCATATACCGGAGACGGCCCAGGACTTCCGCTGCGGGATGACCGAAAGGATTGTTGGCGCCCACGGAGATGACAGCCACCTCAGGCCGAACAGCATCCAGAAAGGTCGCCCTGCTTGATGTCCGACTTCCATGATGGCCCACTTCCAGGACGGTCGTCTTTAAAGCCGGACCGTATTGGTTGAGCAATGCCCTTTCCCCTGCCGCCTCGAGATCGGCCATGTTCAGGAATGAGAACTGCCCCCAGGTCACCTTTACGATCAGGGATCCGTTGTTCACCTGACCATGACGGTTTTTCCCAAGGGAGGTTTTGCAGCGAAAGACCTCAAGGAATACCGGCCCCCAGGGAAGGGTCACTTTGTCGCCTCCAATCGTTCGTCGGGGGACTCCCTTTTCGGCAATGACCTGCCGGAATCGACGATATCTCTCGGAAGGAAATGTCCGCCATCCATCCCAGACCTCACCGACGGGGAACTCTTCCAGAAGGCCCACCAGACCGTTGAGGTGATCGGGATGGGGATGGGTGAGGATCATCAAGTCGATCTTTCTGATCCCCAGAGAGAGCAGAGAGGGAAGGATGACATTCCGGCCCACATCCCAGGAGGAGTTATAGGCACCCCCTCCGTCGATGAGCACGGTTCTTCCTTCGGGCAGCACGAAAAGGGTCGATGCAGCATTGCCGACATCAAAAATGTCGATGTGCAGCCTGCCGTCACCCTCCCCTTTGCCCAATCCCATGGTGGCGAGAACAAAGAAGGATACAAGAAAAATAATAGCGGTAACCCGGAAAATTTGTCCTATCCGGGGAACGATCAGTAGAGCAAGGAGGATCACATAAAAGAGGATGACCCATGGATGGGGTGGTGGGACAACCCAGGCTGGACGAAGAATGCCTGTCCCGAAGAAATCGACTCCCTGAAGGAGAAGAGAAATACCGAAAGCGGTCATCTTTGCCGGATAGACCGCCAGGGAGGGCGACAAAAGAAAGAGGGCGAAGGTCACCATCCCGCAAGGCACGATGACCAGTCCCGTCAAGGGCACCAGGAGGAGATTCGAAAAGAGTCCGGCCAGTGGAATTCGGTGAAAAACAGTTGCCGTAATCGGCAGGGTGGCGGCAAAGGCCAGGAGTGTGACCGTAAAAAGTCCCACCCCTTTGGCCGTCCATTTCCCCGACGTAATATCTTCCGGTTCCGCCATGAGGGCAGGTACCCGGTCATGACTCCCCTCCCCTGCAGGCGGCATCCTCTCTTTTCGTTTTCGATCATAGAGGACCATGGCGGTCACGGCTGCAAAGGAGAGCTGAAAATCAACTGCGAAACAGGAGGGAGGAGACCAGAGGAGAATCGCAAAAGCCGCCACGAGCAGTGTGTGGAGAAGATCCCTGTTCCGTTCAAGAATCCGGGAAAGGAGGAACACTCCGATCATGATCGCCGCACGAATCGTTGCCGTCCTTCCCCCTGCAAGAATCACATAATAGAAGAGGAACAAGAGGGACCCTAAGGAGGCAAGACGGGAGGGCATCCACCAGAAACGGGATTCCCGGAGCAACCGTAGGGGAAGGAGAAAACGAAAGAACCCCAGAAGAAGGGTGTAAAAAAAGAGTGTGGAAAATCCGATATGCAACCCCGAGATGGCCAGCAGATGTGCGGCGCCACCATTGGCAAACCTTCGGCGAAGGTCTTCCCCCAGACCGCTTCGGTCCCCCACAATCAAAGCCGGCAGAAGGGATCGTATATCGCCGTCCAGTCTTTCCCACACAAAATCATGAAAGGCTCGTTTCTGTTCTAGGACGGTGCAAACCAGTGGATTCCCACAGTTTGATTCCATGACCTTTACATTCTTCCCTGCAGTTGCCACGGTCATCCGGATCCCTTTCCGGGCGAGATAACCGACATAATCGAAGGCGCCGGGATTCCCGTAATTCCGCGGCAAGTGAAATCGCCCTCGAAATCGAATCCGGTCACCGTAGCGAAGATTCCGGCGAGGATCTTTTTCGGAATGCCCTTTGTAACCGTCTACAAGGTTGACCTGGATCCGTCCTCGCGTTCTACGTCCTGCACACCACTGTGCCTCCAGGATAAAGCGGGTCCTGTCGGTCGAAACTTCGGGAAAGGAGCTGATCACTCCGGTGACCTCGACAGGAACCTCCGGAGCAATCTGCGACACAAGTGAATCCGACGGCAGGCGTTTCATGGAGAGATTGTATCCGATGGCGCCCAGAAGAAAAAAGATTGAAACGATGAAGACCGGGAAAAAGAAGCGGCAGGCAGGGATAAAAGCCATTAATAAGATTCCCGCTATTGATAAAAGGAGCATCTCCTCTCCCATGGAGAGCCTATTCGCCAGCAGGATCCCGGCAAGATAGGCTGTGAAGACCCAGGCAACAGGTTCGTGGTACAACCCCCTCATTGCAGCACCCCCCGGCGGAGAATCGACCGTGCCTTTTTTTCACCGATCCCCGGAACGGCAATAAGATCGTTGACATCCCGGAAAGGCCCCTGCCGTTTCCGCACGGCAATGATCCTTCCCGCCAGTTTCGGCCCGATACCCGGCAAAGTACAGAGTTCCCGAAGGGAGGAACGGCTCAATGAGACGGAGGTTATAAAACCGGTCTGCCCGTTCGGAACCCGCAACACACTGCCGGGGAGAAGCCGTGCCGACAGGTTCAGTCTTTTCAGATCGGCCGATTTCGTCACTCCTCCGGCAGCGGAAATGGCATCGGCGACCGTAGTATCCGATGAAAATGAGTACGAACCGGGTTGCATCACCTCACCAATCACCTCGATCGAGCAGTTCCCGGCCTCCACCTTTTGATGAGGCACTCCCCCGCTCTCGGGTTGGGTGGAAAGGGTCCGCACAACCGAGAGGAGAAAGAGAAACATGGCAGACCACCACAGGGCGGTCCACCGCGAGGACCGGAGATCCTCTCGGGGATGTGCTTGCCGGAAAGGCATGGAGGCCCCTTTCACCATGAAGGACATGAAGGTCATGAAGAAATTCAAAAATGTACGATGGATCTTGAAAGGAGCTTTTAGGCAGGTTGAAGTTCTTTAGAATGGAAAGAGAGGCTCATCCCTCCTTGATCCGGTCCACAGTACACTCCACCTCCCCACGGTGGAGGCGAATACCGATCCGTTCACTGCGGGAAAGTTTCGTAGCATCATGGACGATCGCTCCCTGGGGAGGTTGGGTCACGATGGCATATCCGCGGGATAGTACCTTCAGGGGGCTCAGTGCCTCCAGTCGGGAAGCAAGAGCCTCGACACGGTCCCGCCGGGGCCGAAGAAATCGCGTGGCTTCCCGTCGCAGTTGGATCGAAATCCCCTGGAGATGTTCCCGAAACGCCCTCGCACGCTGTCGAGGGTTGAGCAACCGCAGGGAAGCCTCATAACCTTTCACACGTTCCCGCAACAATAACGTCCGCCCTGCAAGGAGATGGAAGAGATGCTCACTCAATTCATCCACCCGCTGCTGAAGCATGCCGACTCTCTGTGCGGGCGTCACCCGTCGTCCTTCAAGTATTTTCACGTCCCGGCGGAGCCGTTCCAGGGATCTGCGGATAGACAGGCGAAGGCGTTGACCGATCCCTGCCAGTTCCCCTTCCAGTTCCACCTCGTCCCGGACTACGATCTCCGCCGCTGCCGACGGAGTCGGTGCCCGCAGGTCCGCCGTAAAATCGGCAATGGTGAAGTCGGTCTCGTGCCCCACTGCAGAGACCACGGGAATTGAGGATGCGGCAATTGCCCTGGCGACGATCTCTTCATTGAAGGGCCACAGATCCTCCAGAGAACCGCCTCCACGCGCAAGGATCAGCACATCCAGATCGCCCCGGCGGTTGAGAGATTCTATGGCGGAGACGATTTCGGGAGCGGCCTGTTCCCCCTGCACCCGCACAGGCGCTATCAGGAGTTCCATATTTGCAAAGCGTCGTCCCATGACCTGGAGAATATCCCGGATCGCAGCGCCCGTGGGAGAGGTGATGACACCGACCCTGCGGGGCAATAGGGGGAGCGCCTTTTTCCGTCCCGGATCGAAGAGTCCCTCCTTCTCCAGCCGTTCCTTGATCTGCTCAAATGCGAGATGGAGGGCGCCGACGCCGAGGGGTTCCATATAATCGATGTTGATCTGCAGACCGCCCCGGACCTCGTAGAGGGTTACGTTCCCCTTGCAGAGGACCTCCATTCCGTCTTCCGGTTCAAAACGGATAAACCGTTTTTTTTGGCGGAAGAATACGGCCTGTATCTGGGCTTCAGCGTCTTTGAGGGTAAAATAGGTGTGGCCGGACTGGGGAGTCCGGAGGTTGGAAATCTCTCCGGTGACCCACTGGGAGGCAAAGGACTGTTCCAGAGAGGTCCGAATGCGGGAAATGAGTTCATGTACGGTTACCACGCCTTCCGGCAGTGGAAGTTTTTCCACTAAGTATCCTCCTCCAACTGCAATCTGCGGATCTCGTTGGCCTTCCCGGTT
>CAYQVN010000192.1:0-4614 GCA_964420895.1 uncultured Nitrospirota bacterium
CGATCCCGTCCTGAAACACCTCTGAACAAAACAAGCTGATCGGCAGGCAAGATTGATGGGGCCGTAAAAAGTCCTAAAGGCCCTTCGACGAGCTCAGGGCGAACGGTGTAAGTGATCGATATTCCGTGGCTCATAGAAATCCGGATTCCAGAACTTGAATTGATACCTTTCCCCGATCTCATCAAACTCCCCGTGCTTCTGGGGCTCTTGGAAGCGATGCCTCTTTCCCACGTTGAACTCCTTCAGGTGGACCCGGCCCCGCACATCCGCAGGAAAGATCTGCTCGGCCCGGACGAAGTTGGCATACTTGCCCAACGTCCGGTCGGAGAAGGTCAGGGGGTTGGCGAGAAAGAGATCGATCCAGGAGAGCAGAGAACCGCGGATCGCCGGATCGATATAAGGGAGATAAGAAGACTCGAACCGCTCTCGTTCCTCTCCGATCCGGTTGAGGGACAGTCCGTAAAACTCGGTATCCGAATGCTTCTTGAGATAGGGGATCACGCTCGATTCAAAATCCCGGATGGAACATGCGGGCGCCATATAGATGATCTTTTGATAATGAAGATCGGGATAGCGGCGGATCATCTCGTTCAGAACGATTGCCCCCATGCTGTGCCCTACCAGGGTAATCTCCCAGTGATCGGGGTCCTGATGGATCTCATCTTTGAACCGGGTCATGAACCTTGTCAGGCCGCCCGTCTCTTCCGTGGGAGAATTCTTTCCGAATTCAGTCTCCGATCGAAACAGAAGCTGTGTCCGCCGTAACATCGTATCCCACGAGGCAGTGCCGAACCCGTCAATAAGGGGTGCGGCCACGAACATCCGGATGGGTAGAAAAAGAATATAGGTGGAACCGGAAAGGGCCTTCTCATTGAATGTCCGGTCATCCTGCCCCGTTTCAATGGCGATGGCCCCGGGATGCCCCTGACCGGCGGATCGGTTCAGGCTCTCCCGGTAGGCCTTTGCAAGCTGGTTGGTTCGCTCCTGCACATCCACTTGGGAAGGAAGAAAGACCTCTCCGATTGTCTTTGCCTGGCTATACAACTGTCCGCCCCAGACAATCGGCATCCGGGAGACGGCCCGTGCCGCATCACTGACCAGATAAAGGGGAGAGGTCAAGGGGCCTGCGAACTTGTATTCCTTCCCCTGCCGGATAAAAAGGAGATGATCAAAGTAGCTTGAGATCAGTGAGGACTGCCAGTTGATGAAGATGGGATAATACCCGCCATCCTTCAGAATCTCCTCATCCATCTTGACAGCCCGCTCGATAGTGCTCCTCTGCGTGTTCAGGCCGCCATGGACATAGAGGAGGACCCGCCGAACTCCTGCTGCGTCTTTAGGAGCATCCTTCCGGAGCGCCGTTAGAAGATCGCGGATATATCGGCTCTCCAGATCGTCATCAAGATCAGTGTAATTTCGCAGAAGAGAATGCCTGCCGCGGCAGAACCCGTCCTTGCCTTCACACCAGACGTTTCCCGTGGGATCTACCATATCCCCATTGCGGTCGAACATGACGACATGGTCCGTGGGTACCTGATAGCGGGGCATGCAGCCCTGGAGGGAAAAGGTGAGCAACAAAACGCCAACGCCCAACACCCAACTTCGCTGCAGTTTTCCGAGCATCATTCTGAGAATGTTCTCACAAGCAAGAATATTCCGCACTTCCACATACTCCCTTGTCACGGCTATTTCTTTCGCTTCAGCAAGGCCTTGATGCCCTCAAACGCTTTGTAGGTGGAAGGGGGTTCTTTCTCAGAATTCGGCGCCGCCTCATCATGTGACGGTTCATCTTGAGAACGCGAGTGCACACTGTCATGGCAATACAGACAGAGCAATTCCCAGTTGCTGCCATCTGGGGGATTGTTGTCGTGATTGTGGTCTTTGTGATGGACCGTGAGTTCGCGAAGATTTTTTCGGGTGAATTCGCGTGTGCACCAGGCGCAGACCCAGGGGAACATCTTGAGCGCCCGCTCCCGATAGTCCTGTTCCCGTCGCTCCCGGGCCTGTCTGGCTTCAGCCACCATCCGGTTCAACTTGTCGTCGTCCGGCCCTATCTTCCTGGGTGACATGCACTCGCCCTCATTCGCTGCCACTATGACACTGCCGTGATGCACCACGGATTGGAACAATCGTCGAATGACGGACTAACGATTCCGTGATCCAAGGTGGGACCGCTCCGGGATGACCCCGGAGTGATGCTGCCTGTCCATTTTTTCACAGACCTTCAACGATCTTGTAATATTCCTTGAGAGTACGAATGGATTCCATCGTGGCTTGGAACAAGAACCAACTGAGAACAAGGATTCCAATTGTAAGTCCGATCTTCCATGCCCGCGTCGTTTGTGGACGAAACCAAATCAGGGGCAACGCCAGAGGCCCTACGCAAAAGATTGCGAAGATGATAGAAGATTTCCGAAAATACCATGGAAGCTTTTCCACTGCAAACGGTGGGGGATTGGAGGCATCCAGAAACTCGCCGCAGTGTTTACACTTGATTGCGGCGTCTTGAATTTCTTCAGCACAGAAGGGACACTTTTTCATGATCGTCTCTATTTGACTACGTCAGAATAGAATCTCTCTGGGGCCTACATATTGGACATTTATCTGTCTGCGGTTAGACCGTTCTTCCCAAAATGTGCAATGTGTAGGCCTGACCCCAAGATGGCCTTCTTTAGCTTACTGCCACGTATCTTGTCTATTTTTTCCGTCAAGTCGGCTTTCAGCTCTGTCATGGCAGTTCTCAATGCTTCGCCGATCAATGATGCTTTAACTTCATTTGAAAACCTAGCTGCAGAAGCTTTCCTTCGAGCGACGCCAACATAATCATTCTCTAAATAAGGAGTTCCGGAATTAAGATCGGTGAGTTCGAATTTCAATCTAATATAACCTCGGTAATCTGCAGCAACGCTACCGAAAAGACACCCACAAGGCATTCCACCTAAACGAGTAGCTGTATAGCCCTTCTCAAGTATGTCATCCATGCCTGGTGGCATTAATTTCATCACCGTTAAAACAGGCTTGGCCACGAGATCAATGTCCTGAGTCAAGAGGTATTCTTCATCCTCGATCTGATCTCCAGAAATATTATACACTTTATCGAACAGACCGGCACTCTGGATTTCCTCAACGAGAATCTTATTCACCTCACTCAGTGGTTTCTGTGCGAAAATTGCATCCACTTCGCGATTAGTTCTTTGATCGTCGATTTCGGCAACAGCTACTATCAAACCAGATGAACTAGAAGGTTGAATGACGGGATGGAGATATGCAAACTTTACTGGACCCGAACAGCCAGCACAAAAAATAGGAAAATAGACCAGATGGAATAATAATATTAACTTCGCCCTCATATTATCCTCCTCAATATTCAGTCTTCTTAAGACCCACTTTGGGGTCAGGCCTACACATTGCACATTTTGAGAAGAACCCAGTCTAACCGCAAGACAGATTAATGTGCATGGAAAACAGCTTCGCGGGTTTCCACTTATGGCAATTATCCTTTGTGACAATTCCACAGATTGTGATATTGTTGCGTTCCATTTAGTGTAATTTTATACTGTGGTTCCAGTGGATTGTCAAAGAGAATCTTTCCTCATTCCCTGATATCTCGAAGGACCGAAGAGCCGTCATGTACCAATACCAGAAGACCCACAACTATTTCGCCCAGATCGCCGACAGTCTGGAAGAGGAGGTAAGCCGGGAGCTTACGGCACTGGGTGCCCGTGATCTCCGTCCGGCCTATCGGGGGATCTATTTCGAGACAAACCCTGCCGGCCTCTACCGGATCAATTATGGCGCCCGCCTGATCACAAGGGTCCTGGCCCCCCTGCTCACCTTCGACTGTCACAGCCCGAAGTACTTGCTGAAAACCGCCTCTTCGATCCGGTGGACCGATTTTCTTACCCCCGATCAGACCTTTGCCATCTTCGCAAATGTTTCGAACAGTCACATCCGCCACTCCAAATATGCGGCCCTCTGTCTGAAAGATGCCATTGCCGATTATTTTCGGGAGCAATGTGGCAGGCGACCCAACGTGGAGACGAAGACCCCCGATGTCTGGTTCAACCTGCACATCCACAGCAACCGGGCGACGATCAGCATCGACACTTCGGGAGGGTCTCTCCATCGACGGGGTTACCGGAAGGCCTCCGTGGAAGCGCCCATGCAGGAAACGGTGGCGGCAGCTATCATTGAGATGTCGGGCTGGGACGGGGAGCGGCCCCTTTACGATCCCATGTGCGGCTCCGGGACCCTGATCACTGAGGCGTTGATGGCCTGTTGCAAGATCCCTGCAGGTTTTCTGCGGAAACGCTTTGGCTTTGAATTGCTCCCCGATTTTGAGGCTTCGACCTGGAAGCGGGTCCGCACGGAGATGGACAGGAAGATCCGGTCCCTGCCGGAAGGAGTGCTCTTTGCCGGGGACCTTTCGAGAAAAGCCGTCGCCGCCACGGAGCAGAACCTGAAATCCTTGCCTCAACATGAGGCGATTGATTTACAGTGCCGCGATTTCCGTAAGATCGCAGAGATCCGGGACGCTGTCCTTGTCTCCAATCCCCCCTATGGCATCCGCCTCGGGAAAAAATCCGATATGGGAAGTTTTTACAAAGAGCTGGG
>CAYQVN010000193.1:0-4584 GCA_964420895.1 uncultured Nitrospirota bacterium
GATTTGCGTTCCCGCACCGCTCCCCGTATCCATTGATCGTCCCGTGAACCTGGACGGCCCCATGCCGGACAGCCAGAATAGAGTTGGCGACGGCCATCTCCGCATCGTTGTGGGCATGGATTCCGAGAGGCGTGGAGATTCGCTCCTTCACCTGATCCATCACCACCCCGATCTCAAAGGGAAGTGCTCCGCCGTTGGTATCGCAGAGAACGATCAGATCCGCACCACCGTCTTCCGCAGCTTCCAGTGTCTGGAGGGTATATTCCGGGTTCGCCTTGTAACCGTCAAAGAAGTGTTCGGCATCATAGATCACCTCGTTAAGCCGTTTTTTCAGATAGGCCACCGACTCCCGGATCATGGCGAGGTTCTCCTTCTGCGAGACATGGAGTGCATGTTTCACATGGAGATCCCAGGATTTGCCAAAGATGGTGGCCACCTGCACACCCGACTTCATGATGGCCCGTAGATTGGCATCCCGTCCCGGAGTAATGCCCCCCCGTCGCGTACTGCCGAAGGCGACGATCCGGGAACGTTTCAGGCCGAGGCCCTGGACTTCACGGAAATAATCGATATCCCTCGGGTTCGATCCGGGCCAACCACCTTCGATATAGTGGATCCCGAAATCATCGAGCTGCTCCGTGATCCGGAGTTTGTCATGCACGGAGAGAGAGATGTCTTCCGCCTGAGTCCCGTCCCGAAGGGTCGTGTCGTAGAGTGTGAGAGACTTCATCCATTCATTCCTTGACGGTGTTCTAAGATTTCTCAGTACTTCTTCTCGTGGTGGATCTCCCCCTTCTCCAGTCCGAAGGCTTTATGGAGTTCCCGAACGGCCAGCTCAAAGTATTTAGCATTGATGATGCAAGAGACCTTGATCTCGGAGGTGCTGATCATCTCGATATTCACTCCCGCATCGGCCATGCATTCAAACATCTTGGCAGCCACCCCCGTATGGGAACGCATCCCCACCCCAACAATGGCTACCTTGACAATGTCGTCATCGACATGGATCTCCTTCATCCCCAGTTCTTTCTGCAACGCGCCCATGATCTTCCCGGCCTTGGGGAGATCCTCCTTGGAAACGGTGAAGGTCAGGTCGGCCATCCCGTCCCTGCCAATATTCTGAACGATCATGTCGACCAGGATGCCCGCATCAGCCAAGCTCCGAAAGATCCGCATCGCTACACCAGGTCTATCGGGAATCCCGATGACGGAGACCTTGGCTTCATTCTTGTTAAAGGCAATCCCGGAGACAACGACATCTTCCATCTCTTTCTCCTCTTTGGAGACCAGGGTCCCCGCATTTTCATTAAAACTGGAACGTACCATGACCGGCACATTGAACTTCTTCGCCAGTTCCACCGAGCGTGTCTGCAAAACCTTGGCGCCGAGACTGGCCAGTTCCAGCATTTCATCGTATGAGATCCGATCCAGCTTCCGTGCCTCGGGAACGATATTAGGATCCGTGGTGTAGACCCCGTCCACATCGGTATAGATCTCGCAGAGATCCGCTCCCAGGGTCGCCGCCAGGGCCACAGCGGAGGTGTCCGATCCGCCCCGACCCAAGGTGGAAACATCGGATTTTTCGTCGATCCCCTGAAATCCGGCTACCACGGCAATTTTCCCTTTTGTCAGGGCCGACTGAATCCGTTCCCCCGTAATCCGGGCGATCCGGGCCCTCCCGTGGGCAAAGTCGGTAATGATCCCCGCCTGGCGACCTGTAAAGGACTTGGCGGAACATCCGATCGTTTGCAGTGCAATCGCCAAAAGAGCACTGGTGATCCGTTCTCCCGAGGAGAGAAGGAGGTCAAACTCGCGCTCATCGGGAAGGTCGGTCAGTTCGTTGGCCCACCCCACGAGCCGGTTCGTCTCTCCCGCCATGGCGGAAACGACGACAATCACATCATGTCCGGCCTTTTTGACACAGGCCACCCGCTCCGCCACATGGCGTATCCGGTCGATATTCCGTACCGAGGTGCCTCCGTATTTCTGAACAATCAACCCCACTTTACGCTTCCTTGATCAAACGATCCATAATCGTATAGCCCAGCTCCACCAGGCATCCGGTTTTTGCGGCGGTTTCCTCATCATAACACTGTCCGGACTCCCGGACATTCCGGCTGTCGTAGAGAACGAAGGGGGCCGGATCGCTGCTGTGTGTCTTGATGGCGATCGGCGTCGGATGATCTGGCAGAAGCAGGATCCGGAAGTCGCCCAGCTTCGGTAACCCTTGCAGGAGTTCCCCCACCACCCGTTGATCAAAGTTTTCAATCGCCCTCACTTTTTCTTGCACATCTCCGATGTGCCCGGCTTCATCGGCCGCCTCCACATGGAGATAAACGAAATCGTCTTGGGCAAGGAGATCGAGCGCAGCCAGGGCTTTCCCCTGAAAATTCGTATCGAAATATCCGGTAGCCCCGGGGACATTCACCGCTTTCAGGCCCGCATAGATGGCGATCCCCTTCATCAGATCCACCGCCGAGATCATACCTCCCGTCAATCCGTATTTTTCCCGGAAGGTGGGGAGAGTGGGACGCTTCCCCTGCCCCCAGAGCCAGATCGAAGTGGCCGGGTGGTCCCCGTGAAGGACCCGGTTCTGGTTGACGGGATGGTCCGCCAGAACACTCCGGGAACGGAGCATCAGGTCGTTGAGCCGTTCCGAACCGGCTCCCTGGGGAAGATATTCCTGCACCGGCTGCCCGCTGATATCATGGGGGGGGATACAAACCGCTCCGGCCTTCCCACCGCGCCAGACCATGAGATGTCGATAGCTTACCCCGGGATAAAAAGAAACCGATTCATCAGAAAGTTCGGCATCGACCGCCTTGATCAGCCCTTCCGCCTCTTCGGAACTGATATGACCGGCGCTGAAATCGGTCATCTTTTCATCTTGCAGAGTCACCAGGTTGCACCGGAAGGCCACATCATCCGAACCCAGTTCCACTCCCATGCTCGCCGCCTCCAGAGGTGCCCGGCCGGAAAAATATCTTACCGGGTCATAACCGAGCACGGAGAGGTTTGCCACATCACTGCCCGGTGTGAAATCGTCAGGAACCGTACGGACGAGTCCCATTTCGCCACCGGCGGCAAGGCGGTCCATGTTCGGTGTTTGGGCAACCTGCAAAGGAGTCTTCTCCCCCAGCTCCCTCAGGGGAAGATCCGCCATTCCGTCTCCCAGTAATACAATATATTTCATGATTCCCTCCGGGTTTCGTCCCTGCTTTGTTACGGAAAACCCGATTAATATCCCAGGACCTGAATCACCTCGTCCATCTCAGCCCGGACGGTCACCGGCTGCTCCGAGACGGAGATCGCCGTATCGGGATCCTTGAGCCCGTGGCCGGTCAGGGTACAAACAATGGTTGCACCTTTCTCAAAACCGACCTCTTTGTTCCGCTTGATCACACCGGCCACCGAGGCGGCCGAGGCCGGTTCACAAAAAATCCCTTCGAGAGTTGCAATCATCCGGTAGGCGCTTAAGATCTCTTCATCGGTCACACTGTCGATCTTTCCTTCCGATTCGGCCGCTGCTGCTTCCGCCGGTTTCCATGATGCGGGATTGCCAATCCGGATGGCCGTGGCCACTGTCTCGGGGTTCTCCACGGGATGCCCCAGTACGATCGGCGCCGCACCGGCCGCCTGAAAACCGATCATCCGCGGCAGGCGATCAATCTTCCCCGCGCTTTGATAGTTCCGGTAGCCCTTCCAGTAAGCCGTAATGTTCCCGGCATTCCCCACCGGCAGCGCATGATAATCGGGAGGACCGCCCAACTGATCACAGACCTCGTAGGCGGCCGTCGTCTGCCCCTCGATCCGGTAGGGATTGATGGAGTTCACCAGGGTGATCGGATAATTTTCCGAAACCTCCCGGACAATGTTCAGAGCATCATCGAAGTTCCCCTGGATCTGGAGGACCTTCGCACCGTGCATCATTGCCTGGGAGAGTTTTCCCAGGGCGATCTTTCCCTCGGGAATCAGGACAAAAGCCTGGATCCCGCAGCTTGCCGCATAGGCCGCCGCCGCCGCAGAGGTGTTTCCCGTGGAGGCACAGATCACGGCATTCGCGCCGGCCTCCACCGCCTTGGTAATCGCCATGGTCATCCCCCGGTCCTTGAAGGACCCCGTGGGATTCGCACCGTCGTATTTGAGATAAATGTTCAAATCGGGGTTGATCGCCCCGGCCAACCTTTTTGCATGCACCAGCGGCGTATCCCCTTCCAGGAGAGTCACCACCGGTGTCTGATCGGTGACAGATAAAAAATCTCGATATTCTTCAATCACTCCACGCCAGCGTTTCAACGGTTATGCTCCTTTATCCTTTTTCTTTATCTTCTGTATCTTAATCTTACTCTTAATCTTAATCACATGATCTTGGATAGATCGATTAAGATTACGATTATGATTAAGAGAACTGTTCCGCCCCTTTGTTTGCTTTTCCCCGTGTTCCCCGTGGTTATATGCTTTTGTTTTTCGCTTTTGCCATGACCTGCTTTTCTCCGTGTACTCCGTGAGCTGGTTTATTGTTGTCAAGTATTCTTACTCGTAATCTTACTCTTAATCTTAATCTGAGTTTCTGAAAACATGGAT
>CAYQVN010000194.1:0-4530 GCA_964420895.1 uncultured Nitrospirota bacterium
AAGGGAGAACCGGAGAAACTGATCTCCTATCTCGTCCCGCCCGAGGAGGGGGTCATCCCCGGCGAGGCGGTATTTACTCCCTCGACCTGCACGGAGTGTCCCGCCCATTGCGGCATCCGGGTGAAAAGTATCGACGGGCTGCCCAAAAAGCTGGAAGGAGATCCCGATCACCCTGTGAATCACGGTGCTCTCTGCATGAGGGGCCAGGCCGCCCTCTTCCGCCTCTACCATCCCGACAGGATCCAGAGCCCTCTTGCACGGGGAAGGGACGGCGATTTTCAGCCGATCTCCTGGGAGAAGGCCCTGGAACAGATCGTCTCCGCCCTGCGCACGACGAGAGAAAAGAAAAAGATCTACCTCTCCAGCCGGACCACGGGCACCCTTGCGGCACTGATCGACCAATTCTGCACCCTATCGGGAACGGAAAGAGCACCCGAATTCGAAGTCTATTCCCATGGTGCCCTTCGCAAGGCCTACGGGGCCCTCTTCGGCATCGAAGACCTCCCCGCCTACCGGATCGACAAGGCCGATTTCCTGCTGACCCTGGGTGCCGACGTCCTGGAGACCTTTGTCTCTCCCGTCTCTTTCGCGGGGCAGATCTCCAACAGGAAGGAGGATCCTTCCTTTGCCTGGACCCATATCGAGCCCCATCTCTCCCTGACGGGGATGAACGCAACGAAACGGCTGACCATAAAACCCGGCAGCGAAGCGGTGCTCCTCAATTACCTGTTGAACATGTTCCTTGAAAAGGAAGACCTTCCGGAACCGGCAGCGGAACGACTCAAGGCGCGCCTCATGCCCCTGACCCTCGAGCAGACCACTCTGAAGACAGGCCTTGCCCGGGAGGAAATCAACCATCTTGCCGGCCGCCTTTCCGGGGCGAAGCGCCCCCTCCTGATCACAGGCGGGATCTCCACGGCACAGCCGGAGGGGATGAGGGTTGCCCTCCTGACCGTTCTCCTCCAGGGGGTCCTTGCCATGGATCGAAGTACCGTCGATTTCTCCCGGTCCATGAACTACGGGCGGGTCGGAACCCTTCGGGAGATGAGCGACCTGGTCCACTCTCTCAAGGAAGGAGAAGTGGGTGTCCTCTTTCTTGCCCGGACGAACCCTGTCCATACCCTGGCACCGAAATACCGCTTCCGGGAGAACCTGAGAAAAGCCGGTCTCGTCGTCGGACTGGGAGACCTGATGAACGAGACACTGAAAGAGGCCGACCTGATCCTTCCCCTCTCCCACTCCATTGAATCCTGGGGCGACGCAGAACCACAACGGGGGATCTACTCCCTGATCCGGCCGGCTCTCTCTCCACAGTATGACACCCTGCCGGAAGGCGAAATCCTCCTTAAACTCCTGGACGGACTGACCGGCAAAAGAGAGGAGGGAAACTTCGGGGAGAGGTTGCACGCCTCATGGCAAAGGAGTTTTGGCAGGGAAAGGTCTGTAGAATTCCTGGAGCAGGGTTATCTCAAGATTGATGCCCCGGAACAACCGGCCTCCTTCGACCCGACCGGTGCGGCATCCTTCGACATTAAAAATCCGGTAGAACCTTTGAAAGAACCGGTCCTGATCGTCACCCCTTCGATCCGCACCTTTGACGGACGGAGCCGAACCCTGCCCCTCCTCTACGAGATTCCCGATCCCCTGACGACGATCACCTATGGGGGGTGGGTCTCCCTCGAGGAAACGACGGCCGCCGAGGCGGGCCTGAAAGAGAAAGATGCGGTCGCGATCAGAACACCCGATGGATCGGTCACTCTGACGGTCAAGATTCAACCGGGTCTGCCCGAGGGAGTCCTCATGGTCCAGGGAGACCTGTTGGAAGGGGCCCCTCTGCCGGACGTTGAAGACTCCGGTGAGATGCTTCAGATCATTGAAAACATCGCCTTCGAGAAGAACGGCACAACCGCCCCTCTACCGATTCTCTCAGGCTCTTACTCCCAACACGGCCGGGGATTGATCCCCATGGAACCGATCCATCATCATGAACGGGTCAGCCTCTACCCCCCCCATGAACATGTCGAGTATCGTTGGGCCATGGCCGTCGATCTCGACCGCTGTATCGGCTGCTCCGCCTGTGTGGCCGCCTGCTATATCGAAAACAATGTCCCCATTGTCGGGCAATCGGAACATCTGAAGGGGCGGGAGATGTCCTGGCTTCGGATCGAACCCTATTATCAAGAGGGGAAGGCGGAATTTATCCCCATGATGTGCCAGCAGTGCGACGACGCCCCCTGCGAAACGGTCTGCCCCGTCTTCGCGGCCTATCACAACCCTGAAGGTCTGAATGTCCAGGTCTACAACCGTTGCGTGGGGACCCGATACTGTTCCAACAATTGTCCCTACAAAGTCCGTCGCTTCAACTGGTTCGAGCACCGGCGAAAACCGCCCCTCGACCGGATGTACAACCCGGAGATGTTCGTCCGCTGGAAAGGGGTCATGGAGAAGTGTACCTTCTGCATCCAGCGTATCCGGAAGGCCCACGATACCGCAAAAGATGAAAAACGAAAGATCCGTGACAACGAGGTGATCACCGCCTGTGGAGAGAGCTGCCCCACCCGGGCGATTACCTTCGGCAACATCCTCGACGGCAATTCGCGGATCTATCAGCTGGCCCACTCCGACCGGGCCTATCGGGTATTCGAAAGCCTCGGCACGGAACCGTCGGTCTACTACCTGAGGAAGGGATAACGACAGGATGGGAGCAATGGAGGAACCTGTACTGACACACGAGCAGATCGAATCAGACGTCCTGGCGGCTATGAAGAAACCGGGCTTGATCTACTGGATCGCCCTGCTCTTCTGCGGGTCAATTTTTTTCGGCGGCATGGTTCTCTGGGGGCACCAGTTGAAAACCGGGCTCGGCGTGGCGGGAATCACTCACCCCGTTGCCTGGGGCGTCTATATCACGAACTTTGTCTTCTGGGTCGGGATCGCCCATTCGGGAACACTGATCTCGGCCGTCCTTTTCCTCCTCCGGGCAAAATTCCGGACCAGTTTCAACCGGGCCGCCGAGGCGATGACCGTCTTCGCCCTCATGGTGGCAGGTCTCTTCCCCCTGATCCATCTCGGGCGGACCTGGGTCTTCTACTTTCTCCTTCCCTACCCGAGTCAACGGCTGATCTGGCCCAATTTCCGTTCCCCTCTGGTCTGGGACGTCTTCGCGATCAGCACCTATCTGACGGTGAGTCTCGTATTCTTCTACGTGGGGATGATCCCCGATTTTGCCATTGTACGGCGGCGTGTCACGGGAATCCGAAAAAAAATCTACCAGGTTCTTTCTCTCGGCTGGGAAGGAAGATTGAGTGAATGGCGCAACTATGAACAGCTCTATATATTCCTGGCCGCCTTCGCCACCCCCCTGGTCGCTTCGGTCCACTCCATTGTCTCCTGGGACTTCGCCATGAGTATCCTCCCCGGATGGCACACGACCATCTTCGCCCCCTACTTCGTGGCCGGAGCGATCTTCTCGGGAACGGCCATGGTGATCACCCTCGTCGTCCCCATGCGAAAGGTCCTTTCTCTGGAGAAATACATTACCGACAACCACATCGAGGCCATTGCCAAGATCCTTCTCTTTACCTCGCTGATCGTCTCCTATGCCTATATCGTTGAACCGGCTCTGGCGGCCTACGGAAAGAACCCCTTCGAGATAGAAGCATTCCGCTACCGGGCCTTCGGAGATTACGGCCTCCTTTTCTGGGTCATGACCTTCTGCAATTCCCTTCTGCCCCTGACCCTCTTCGTGAAAAGGCTCCGGAGGAATATCCCTTTCCTTTTCATCCTTTCTCTCTTTGTCAATGTCGGGATGTGGCTGGAGCGGTTCGTCATTATCGTCACGTCACTGGCACGGGATTACACCCCCTACGCCTGGGGGACCTATCATCCAAGTTTCGTAGAAGTCGGAATCACCCTGGGCGGGTTCGGCCTCTTCTTCTCGGCCTACCTGGTCTTTCTCAAGACCCTCCCCGTCCTCTCTATTACCGAAATCAAGGAGCGCAGTGATGGCGCAGGAAATCATTCTGAATAACCGGGAAGATTTTGTCCGGAAGCTGCAGGAACTTGTCGACGGCGGAACCCCGGCGGAAAAGATCCAGGCGCAGTATCCCTATCCCGTTCACGAGGTGGAAACGATCCTGGGACGCAGACCCGGTGTGATTCGCTATTTTACACTCATTGGAGCGGTCACCGGTTTCGCTGCAGGTTTCGGCCTGACGATCTACACCGTCTTAAGCCATCCCATGATCACCGGGGGCAAGCCGATAATTTCGATCCCCCCCTTCCTCCTCATCGCCTATATCCTGACAATCCTCTTCGGGTCTCTCGCCTCCTTTGCGGGCTTTTTCCTCTTCTCCATCCTACCGAGGTTCGGGCGGCTCTTCACACCCCTGACGGAACAGGGCAATCGTTTCATCATTACCATCGAGGAGGAGCAACCATGAGTCGGGCCTCGGCCGGAAACCCCATTTTCTATCTATTCATGTTGGGCATTGCAGGCAGCATCGCCTTTCTCGAAACCGGCCCTTTCCA
>CAYQVN010000195.1:0-4430 GCA_964420895.1 uncultured Nitrospirota bacterium
TGGGGTCCTTCGGCTGGTATGCGATGGCCTCGCTGAAGGATTTCCTCTTTGACCGGACGGCCTCGGAACTTGCGGCCCATGCAGGTTTTACGGAGGTTTTAATGGAGGGACGGTGGGGTGGAGATCCTGCCGATGTGGACCGGATCTGTAAACGCCTTGGTAAGAAGACGAATACCCGTATTACTCTGATCCTGCCCGGTGGAGAGGTGATTGGCGACTCCGATGAAAATCCCCGAAAGATGGAAAACCATGCACGTCGTCCCGAGGTGCAGGCGGCCCTTACGAGCGGGACGGGACAGGCCTTCCGTTTCAGCAGCACCTTGAAAAAACGAATGATGTATCGAGCCATCGCTGTTCGTGAAGGGGGACGCCTTGTCGGCGTGGTTCGAACGGCCATTCCCGTCACCAACCTGGACTATCTCGTGACCTCAGTGAAGTACCGGATTTTTGTCGGCATTATCCTGATCGCCCTTTTTTCCGCTGGTGTGGGACTGGTGATTTATCGCCGTCTCAGCCGTCCTCTGATCGAGATGCAGGAAGGGGCCGAGCAGTTTGCCCGGGGGGAACTCGACTATCGTCTTCCCATTCCCGACTCGGGGCATCTCGGGAGTCTCTCCCTGGCCTTGAACCGGATGGCCGCCCAGCTCAAAGAGCGGATCGATATGGTTGTGCGACAGCGAAACGAACAGGAGGCCCTCCTCTCGGGAATGGTGGAGGGGGTCCTTGCCATCGATATGGATCGTCGTATCCTTTCCATGAACCGGGCCGCGGCGCGCCTCTTCGGTGTGCAGGCGGAGATCGTTCGCGGAAGAGGGCTGGCCGAACTCAGCCGTGCTCTCGATCTGCAGGAATTCGTCGATAAGGTGATCTCCGGCAGCAAAACAGTCGAAGAAGAACTGGCGATCTTTGCAGGGAGGGCGCAGTACCTGCAGGCCCACGGGACCTTGCTCAGGGATTCCTCGGAGAGGAAGATCGGCGTTCTGGTGGTCCTGAACGATATTACGCGGATCAAAAAACTGGAACAGGTCCGGCGGGATTTCTTCGACAACGTCTCCCATGAACTCCGCACGCCGCTGACCTCCATCACGGGATATGTGGAGACCCTGCGGGAGGGAGCCCTGGAGAAACCGGAAGATGCCGCTCGTTTTCTCGAGGTCATCCACCGGCAAAGTGACCGCCTTTTAGCCATCATCGAGGACCTCTTGGCCCTCTCCCGGATTGAACAGGGGACGGAGAAAGGATCCATTGAATTCCGGAAAACGGACATTGCTTCTCTTGTAGAGCGTGCACTGCAGCCTATTGAGAAGTCGGCCGAAACAAAAAGGATTGCTCTGGAAAGTCGTTGTGAACCGGATCTTTCGGTGGCGGTGAATCAAAGCCTCCTGGAACAGGCCCTGCAGAACCTGGTGCACAATGCCGTCAAGTTCAGCCCTGAAGGGACGACGGTCAGGGCGGAGGCGTCGGTCGAGGGAGATCGACTTCTTCTTCGTGTCACCGACGAAGGACCCGGGATTCCCCGGGAACATCTCCCCCGCCTCTTCGAGCGGTTCTACCGCGTTGACCGCGACCGAAGCCGTGAGATGGGAGGCACCGGTCTGGGCCTGGCCATCGTCAAGCATATCGTTCAGGCGCACAACGGTGAAGTCAGCGTCGAGAGTACCCCCGGGCAGGGCAGTACCTTCACCCTCTCCATCCCCCTTGCCTGATTCCCCTCCTTTTTTTTCATCCTCATCCTAATCTTACCCGTCTTCTTTTAATCCGTTCCAAATCCTTTCTTAATCAAATCTTAATATTTCGAGGCTATTCTCCTGCCATGTTCATGGAAGGGAACTTCAACCAACGGAAAGGAGAAAGAAGATGGAAGGAAACTTCAACCAACGGAAAGGAGAAAGAAGAATGAAAAAAATCATCCTCTTACTGGCGGCGGTCACTTTACTGGCTACGGTGCTGCCCGCATGGGCCGACTCTGACGGGAGACTCCTCGATCTTCTGAAGAAGAAGAGGGTCATCACCTCCGAGGAGGCTGATCAGCTCAAACAGGAATTGAAGGAAGAGAAAAAGGTGGAAAAGTCGAAGGTGCAACTTCCCTCCGGCCTCCAGGGGATCTCCGTGGGCATGCTCGGCTACCTTGACTATTCGGCCGGCAAAACGGCAGCCGCCAACGACAAGTCCGACAGCTTCAACAAGTTCACCCTCACCCGGGGATACTTGACAATCAAGAAAAAACTCCGTCCCTGGCTCGGCGTCCGGATGACCACCGATATTCACCAGGATAGTGCTGAAGACTGGAAGGTCCGGCTGAAATATCTCTATGCCGAACTGAAGCCCCGGGATCTGGGGATGCTGACGAACATGAAGTCGGAGCTCGGCCTGGGGCATATCCCCTGGCTCGATTTCGAGGAGCATGTCAATCCCTACCGCGTCCAGGGGACCATGGCCATCGAACGGGCGGGGATCTTCAATTCCGCCGACCTCGGGGTGAGCCTCCGGGGGAATCTCGGCGGAGAACTGGAAGATGCCAAGGCCAAAACAGGCAATCATCATTACGACGGGCATTTCGGCAGCTGGCATGTCGGTCTCTATGACGGCGGCGGCTATCATGACTCGGAGAAGAATAACAACAAGGTGCTCGAAGGGCGTGTGACGGTGCGGCCCCTGCCGGAGGTCCTTCCCGGTCTGCAGTTGAGCTATTTCGGCGTCTATGGGGAAGGGAATGTGGCGCCCACACACGGGGAGGTGCCTGATTATCGGGTCAATCTCGGTATGATGAGCTACGAGCATCCCCTGGCGATCGTCACGGCGCAATATTTCACGACAAAAGGAAACGCCAAGGGGTCTCTCGTGGATACGAACAACAAGAGCCTCGATACGGCCGGTTATTCCCTCTTCGGGCGTGTGAAACTGCCGGTCATGGATCACCGCCTGGCCCTCCTGGGAAGATATGACCACTTCGATCCCGACGACGACGGTGTGATCTCCACAAAGGGAGGCTACGATCTGACCGATGTGGGCCTCTCCTATGAGGTTTACAAAGGGAACATGGTCCTTCTGACCTATGAAACGACCGATTTTGACGAGGATGCCGCCGGAAAAGGGAAGGTCCCCGTCGTGGGGAAGAACTTGGGGGACGAGCAGAAAGTGCAGCTGGTCTATCAGATCAAATATTGATGGATCCTAACCAAACTCTAACATTTCACGATTAATATGAAAAAAAGAAGGAGAAGAACAATGAAAAGTACTCTGATGAGAATCCTGCCGGCAATCGCCTTTGCCCTGATCGTTTCCCTGATGATGCAACCGGGAACGGTTCTTGCCGGTACGAAGACTCTAAACGGCGCCGGAGCAAGTTTCCCCTATCCCATCTATGCAAAATGGGCCTACCTCTATAATCGGGAGACAGGGGTGCGGATCAATTACCAGTCCATCGGCTCCGGCGGTGGGATCCGCCAGATCAAGGCAAAATCGGTCGACTTCGGTGCCTCCGATGCTCCACTGAAAGCGGAGGACTTGGAGGCAAGCGGCCTGATCCAGTTTCCCATGGTAGTCGGCGGTGTGGTTCCTGTGGTCAACCTCCCCGGTGTCGCACCGGGGGCGCTGAAATTGACGCCGACCCTTCTTGCCGATATCTTTCTCGGCAAGATCACGCAATGGAACGATGAATCTCTGAAGGCGGCCAACCCGGAGGTCAATCTTCCGGACAAGGGGATCACCGTGATTCACCGCTCCGACGGATCGGGGACGACGTGGATCTTCTCCAATTATCTCGACAAGGCTGCACCCGCCTGGCATGAGAAGGTCGGTTTCGGTAAGGCCCTGCAGTGGCCCGCCGGTGTCGGAGGAAAAGGCAACGAAGGCGTGGCCGCTTATGTCAAACGAATCGGTGGTTCAATCGGCTACGTGGAATACGCCTATGCCCTGCAGAACAAGATGACCCATGTGGCCCTGCAGAACAAGGCCGGCGTCTTTGTGGAACCGACGGGGAAAACCTTTCAGGCGGCGGCTGCCAATGCCGACTGGGCAGGAGCCAAAGGGTATTACCTCGTCCTGACCGATCAGCCGGGGGAGGAGAGCTGGCCTATTACCGGTGCTTCTTTCATTCTGCTTCACAAAGAACAGAAGGATAGCACCAAGGCGGAAGCGCTGTTGAAGTTCTTCGACTGGTGTTACCGGAAAGGGCAGGCTCCTGCCGAGGAACTTCACTACATACCGATGCCGGAGAATGTCGTCTCCCTGGTAGAGAAGAGCTGGGGGGATCAGCTTCACGCGGGTGGGGAGAAGATCTGGCCGTAGCAGTGCCCCCCCTTCGCCGGTGGTACAAGAATCCCCCCTACCCCCCCCCCCTTTTTTTTTGTGGGGGGGGGGGGGGGGGGGGCGGGTTTTCTTCTGTCTCTTTTGTCTCTCTTTTTTGTTCGGAGCGCGTGGGCCTTTTT
>CAYQVN010000196.1:0-4415 GCA_964420895.1 uncultured Nitrospirota bacterium
GCATCTGGCGGTGAAGTCTTTTTACAGTTTGATTTTTCATTTTTAATCTTTCTCACATCCCCTTCCAGACACCAACCACTACGCAGATCCAGGCAAGAAGGAAGGCCATCCCACCGAGAGGCGTGATCATCCCCAGCCACCGGACACCGGTCAGGGCAAGGAGATAGAGGCTCCCCGAAAAGAGAAGGATCCCGGCCAGCATCAGGCCTCCCCCCCAGTTGATCCACGACGATGAAGGAATATGGAGCGCAAGCAGTCCGACGGCCAACAGACCGAGGGCATGGTAGAAATGATATTGCACACTCGTATGGTAGATCGCTGTCATCTCCGCGGAAAGCCGCTCTTTCAAGGCATGGGCACCGAAGGCGCCCAGGGCGACGGCAAGGAAGGCCTGAATACCGCCCCATAGAAGAAACCCTTTTCCCATCGTTCATCTCCTTTCACATGAGGTCCCTGAATTTTTCGATCTTTTACCCTACAGCAATCTTTCCAATTCGGCAATTCCATTTGCAATCTCTCTGCAGGTTGACTTACATTGTAAGAAGATGTCCATATCTCCACAGTGCGAGGTCTCGATGGATCCGCAGGAAAAGAGAAAATCCCGCCTCGGAAGGATCTGCTGTTTCATATCGTCAGCCCTACTTCTCTGCATACTTATCTCCCTCACTGGTCTTTATTATTATCTTCAAAGCCCCGCCTTCCGGACCCACCTGGAAGAGATGATCCGTACTCGCACGGACCGGGAGATCCACATCGGGGAATTCATCTACGACCGGGAAAGGGGAATCATTCTCCGGGACCTGGTTCTGGGCAGTCCGGATCCATCAAGACTTTCTCTCATCATTCCTTACGGCGAGATCGGCCTGACCTGGGAGGGGATCAAAAGAAAAAGGATCGATCATCTTCTGCTCCGGCAACCGATGATCGCTCTTCCCCTCGCGACCGAAAAAAAGGAGAAAGCGCGGGACAGAATGTTTTCACTTCCCTTTCAGATTCTTGAGGGGAGGATCGATGAGGGGATGATCACCCTGCAACGCTCCCATGCTCCGCCCCTGGAGATCAGTGCCATTCATCTGGCTCTACGCGAGGGCGATGAAGGTAAAGAGATCCATCTTGAAGGGAGTGGACTTTTTGGCGAGACGAAGACGTCTCTGGAAATCGAGGGGAGAATCAACCCGGATGATCTCACTTGGACGGCGGTCCATCTCCGGACAGGATGGAGTGACCTTGCAACACTTCCGGCGATTTTCCCACTACCCGATCCCACCCTGTCCATGGAGGGGTCACTGAAGATCGATGCCGAACTTCAGCAGGGCGATGCCGGGCTGACGGGAACCGCGACGGGTAACGTCAAGGACTTTCGAATCGGGAAAAATGACGCCCCCCTTTTCAAGAGCTCCGCCGGCGACCTCCACCTCCGCTTTGCCAATACCGGTACGGGGGATCTGCATCTTCAGGCAACGGTTGATACGGCATCCATGCAAATTACCACAAGGGAGGTGACGGTGACACGGAAAGAAGCAACCCGGATCACCGTCGAAGGGGTCTACCCGGCACAGGGGGATCGAATTGAAGAACTACGTCTCAAGGCAGAGCTGCCCGGCACGGGGGATTTTCTCCTTTCAGGGATACTCTCCGAACTTTCCACAAAAAACCCCGATCTCAACCTCACAATCCAAGGAGAAAAGATCTCTCTTAAAGAGACCGTCAGCCATCTTTCGGGTCCTTCCCTCCGGCGACAGCAGAACCTCAAGATCGGTGGGGAATTGACTGGACAGGCACGAATTACCGGGCGAATGAATGAGCCTGCAGTGGAAGGGAATCTACGCATCACCGGGGGGAGATTCAACCTTCAGGGGAGATCAACGGGACCGCTCCTTGGAGAGACCACCTTTACCTACACTCCGAAAGGTCTCACCCTCCCTGACTTTACGATCACGAGCCGGGACCTTGGAAGGAGCAAAGGGAATCTCGCACTCTCCCTGGGACCCCGGCGGAAACTTTCGGCCGCATGGACACAAAGCAAACTCTCCCTGGCACGTCTCAAGGCTCGTTTCCCCTGGGTGTTGCCGGGATTGAAGGAAACGGAACTGCATGGCAAAGGGGCTCTCCGGACCACCTTGACGATAATCCAAGAGACCGGCAAACCGGCCTTTGTGAAGGGGCGTTCCCGTCTTCATCTCCGGGAGGGAGGGTTTTCCTCCTTTGACGGAAGTCGCATGGGAGAAGGAATTCAGCTTGACCTTGCGACGCAATACGACTTTTCACTCCCACTGCACCGTCTCCGTTTCTCCTTCGACGGGACGGCCCGGGATTTCGAATTGCTCCTTGGCGGTTTCTACGGCAACTTCAAGGAAAAACCTCTTTCCTGCTCCCTGCAGGGCATCTACCACCCCGGCAAGGGGGAGCTTCGTCTGAACAAGGCAGACCTCACCCTCAAAAAGATCGGCACCCTCCATGCCTCCGGCAGGATCGACGCTCTGAGCAAAACACCCAGATTTGATCTGCAGGGAGGAACCGACGCCATTTCCCTCAGTCCTTTCTTCGATTTCTTCCTCCGGGAAACCTTTCAGGAGAGTCATCCGGAGTTGTCCAAATTGAAGATCACGGGGACCACCGGCCTGGACATGAACCTTTCCGGTACGAAAAACCGGTTTCAGACGAAGGGAGCGCTCACGATCCACAAAATGAATTTGCAGGGCAGCCCATCCGCCTCCCTTGAAGGACTGGATCTTACCCTCCCCTTCGAACTGAATTCTCTCACGGAGCAGCAGACCCGGAAAACAATAGACTTCGGAACACTCTCCATCGCCCGGCTTGCCTGGGGCAACGTGCAGATTGCAGATCTGACGACCCACCCCGTCATTGAAGGCAACCGCCTGCATTTTCAGGAAGCGGTCACCCTGCCCCTCTTCGGCGGCACCATTACCCTGAAAGGGATCTCCTTCAAGGACCTGCTGAACCGGGACCGTGCCCTCACCCTCGCCATCGACATTGACGATCTCGATCTGTCAGAAGGGAGTGTCGCCTTGAAGCTTCCTCCCTTCAACGGCAGGGTAACGGGGACGATCCCCGAAGTCCGTCTCGCCGGCAGGCAACTGACGACGGCAGGAGAAATCCGGCTTCATCTCTTCGGCGGGGAAATCCGCATCGACAAGATTGCAGCTGATCACCTTTTCACCCCCATTCCCTCACTCCACGCATCGATCCAGCTGCGGGATCTTGACCTGAGACGCCTGACGGGAATCTTTGAATTCGGAAGAATCTCGGGGATCCTTGAAGGGGAGATCCGCGATCTGGTGATTACCCGCGGTCAACCGGAAAGATTCGAGGCCCGGATTGAAACCGTCCCCACGAAAGGAGTCCCCCAGAAGATCAGCGTTGAAGCGCTGGAGAAGATCTCCATCCTCGGTTCCGGGGCCTCGCCGACTCTCTTCGGCCGGGGAATCTATCAGCTCTTCAAGGAATACCGGTATTCCCGGATGGGATTTCGAAGTTCCCTGAAAAACGACAAGTTCATTCTCCACGGGATCGAGCGGTTCGGGAACCGGGGCTATCTCGTCAAGGGAAGCTTCCTGCCGCCCAAGGTGAATGTCATTAACTATACCCAGGACATCTCTTTTCGTGAGATGGTGAAACGTCTTCAACGGATCAGTACGTCGGGCAAGGCAAAAAGCGGCGCCGATGAATAATGATCCGGGCCGCAACGTCGAAGAGATATGGGATCTACTTGCAGTTTCATCGAGAAAGAGGTATTAGATAAGACAAAGAAACGGACATCACGGAGGGACCACCCGATGAAAAGAAAACTGAACAAGACAACCCTGCTTCCCGCAATTCTCTTTACCCTCTTTTCCTGTGTGACCATTAACATCTATTTCCCCGCCGCAGCGGTGGAAAAGGCTGCCGACAAGATCGTGGAAGAGACCTGGGGAGAACAAGGAACAGAACCGAAGAACAGTGAAGGAGAGCCCCAGAGTCGCATCGAACAGTGGATGGAGAAAATTGGAAGGATCGTCGGACCGCAGGAAGTTTGGGCTCAGGAAGCGGATATCAACATCACCACACCGGCCATTCGCAGCCTGAAGGAAACGATCCGCCAAAGAGCCGGATCACTCAAACCTTATCTCGATAAAGGTTCGGTCGGGATTTCCAACGAAGGGCTCCTGACTGTGCGGGGTTCGGAAGGATTGAGCCTCAAGGAGAAGGCGTCCTTGACACGGCTGACCAAGGCGGAAAACCGCGACCGCGAGGCCCTCTATCTGGAAATTGCAAAAGCGAACAACTTCACCGCCGACAAGGTCCCGGAGATCCGGAAGATCTTTGCAGGTAGCTGGATCAACAATGCCCGGAGCGGGTGGTGGGTGCAGGATCCCGGGGGGGCGTGGAGACGGAAGTAAGGAAAATCATCTCTC
>CAYQVN010000197.1:0-4395 GCA_964420895.1 uncultured Nitrospirota bacterium
ATCGGCCCGAGGAGAGAGCGACGAGATTCTACAGGGCGGGATTTCTCCCCTGGACCATCGTCTCGGCAACGACCCGTTCCGTCACGGGGTCTGCATAACGGATATTCCCTTCATCATCCATGACCTTTCCCCCGTGTTCCGCTGGAGCAAGGAGGTGGGCCAGGAAGGCTTCGAAGTCGGTAAACTGCCGATTGATGACCCGGTCAAATCTTTCACGGCGAAGTTCCCGCACAAAATCGCGGATCTCCCGATAGACTCCCCAGTCGACCTTATCCTTCTCCCGAAGCCGGTTGCTCCAGGCAACACGGGGAAAAGGGATAACGGCATCAAGATCGGGATTGGCCTCCAGGGCACCCTGGAACCCGTCGGCCACGAGAATCGATATGGACGCCCCGGGATACTGCTCTCGAAGCCCCCGGATCATGGGGGTCACCTGGAGAATGTCTCCCAGACGATGGGTCCGGATGATGAGAATCTTTTTCGGATCGATTCCGGAGGACATGCTTATTTCTCCTGCTTCAGAAGTTCCATGAGATGAAAGACCTCCCGGGCCTCACCGACGTTTCCATCTTCCGGGGTCAAGACCTTCTGCACTTCCTTGAAACCAGCCGTCAATGGCTGATCCACATCATCGAGGCGGGAACCCAGTTCGGTGTCGCAAAGTCGGCTATCTGCCAGATCACGGAGACCTTCCAACTGCACCACCACGGAGCGATAGGCATCGGGGGCCGTCTCCAGGGAAGGGAGATGGCGGTGGATCGTCATCCCGGCGAGGAGTTCCACGGGATAACGGGTCATGAGAAAGGGAATGATCTTCTCCGGAGACTCTCCGACAAAAAAGCGGGTCTCCCTCCGCTCAAGGAGCGGCGAAATGGGCGCAACGGAAAGTGCGGCCGTAAAGACGGCGGGGTCTTCTTCCACCACGATCAGCGGTACATCTTCCCCGAGCCGCGGCAGAACCGCCGTGATATGATAGAAGAGGGCGCCACCGAGGAAGACCAACATTTTTGCATCGCCGGGAATCTCCAGGGCGATCCGCTCCCCTTCGGCCAGTGGGTCCCTTGGACTGTGGAGAAAAACCTCTCCCCCTTTCGGTGTCGGCCGGCGGAGGGTCCACTGACCGCTCTCTGCCGGGACTGGAACGGGAAGGGTCGAATCGGCAGGATCGAGGATTCGTGCTTCCAAAGCGGGAAAACGATCTTTTAAAAGGATCAGATTTCGGGAAAAACGACGGTTCACAGAGCCCCCTTATGGATGACAAATATTTGAATTATAAAATTTTGCGCTGTAAGATCAGGTTTTTACTATGGTTCCATCATATCAAAGCCCCCAAAATACTGTCAATTTATTTACATCAATTTTCCCGGGATTTTTTTCAAAAAAACCCTCAAGTTTCGCCGGGAAATGACGATAGGGAGTATAGGCTTTGCCTGCAAACACGGGAGGTCTCACTATGAACATTCTGCCCTACCAGATCCATAACATCCTGAAGATCTACCGTGAGCCGTCCACACAGCCGGAACCGGTTGCGACCGGGGCTCCATCGAAAATGGAAGGACTGGAATCCGACCGGGTGGAGATCACCGAGGAAGGCAGAAAAGAACAGATCAAGCGGGAGATCGTCTCGGAGATCGTCAAGAAAATCCGGTGAACCTGCGGAACGCGTCGAAAGGACCCTCATGAAGGGGATGAAAACCAAGATCAAACTGCTTATTGTGGACGACGAAAAATCGTCCCGGGACGTGTTGGTGGGACTTCTTGCCAACGAGGAAAGAACGATCACTACCGCCCAAAATGGTCTGGAGGCAAAAGAGATCCTGGAGCGGGATTCCTTCGACATGATCCTGACCGATCTCAACATGCCGGGCATGGACGGGATGGAACTGCTCCGCCATGTACGGCGGAAAAACGACGCCCCTCTGGTGATCATGATCACCGGCTACGCCTCCCTGGAAAGCACCCTCACGGCCATTGAGGCAGGCGCTTATGACTATATCACCAAGCCCTTCAAACTGGCGGAGATGGAGATCCTCGTACGAAATGCCTGTGAGAAAATTCTCCTGATCCGCGAGAAAGAGGCCCTGGCCCGAAAGATCGACGAAAACCAGGAAGAAATTAAGGGGTTGATGAAACGTGTAACGACATTGCAGAACCGGATTCGCCAGGTGGAAGAGAGGGAAGAGAATCTCTTTCTGGGCAACTTTGATCTGAAGATTCCACTGTCCCGGGAATCCCTGCCGGTCCTTTACGCCCAGGGTGAACGGGAAAAGAGTTACCGGGAAAGGGTCATCACCCAACTGAAGAAGATGTTGGAGTCCGGAGAGATGAGCGAGGACGAGGTCCGGCAGTACTGGACTCGTTTCAACCAAGCCGAGTCATAAAGCGATTCACAATAATAGACGAAACACAAGGGGTCGAGGGTCCTGGGGGCCAAGGGTTCAAGTGAAAATCGAAAGCCCTTGACCCCAAAACACGTTATTGGATTTGCCATCATGAACGGTAAGAATCCAATAAGGATAACAGGCAAAGCATAACTCTTGAACCCTCGAACCCCCGAATCCTTGAACCCTTTTTTCATACGGAATATGATGCAGAAAAACCGGAAAATTCTCGTCGCCGACGACAACCGTGAGAACCTCTCCGTACTGGAACGATTTCTCTTTCACCTCGCCTTCGAAGTCGACCTGGCCGAAAACGGGAAAGAGGCACTGGAGAAGTTCCGCCGGAATGACTATGCCATGGTCTTTTCCGACGTCAATATGCCCGTCATGACGGGGATCGAACTCCTGCGGGAGATCCGTGCTCAGGATGACGACACACCGGTGATCATGATCACCGGTTTCCCGACCATCACCCTGGCCGTTGACTCCATCAAGCAGGGCGCCAACGATTTCATCACCAAACCGGTGAGCCTGGCCCATATCGAACACATCATTCGACGGATCGAAAAAGAACACTCTCTGAAAGAGGAGAATCGTCATCTCAACGGGGAACTGCAGAACAAACAGGAGATTGAGGGGCTGAACCGGAAACTCCAGTTGAAGGTGGAGGAACTTTCCATCATGTATTCCATCAGCGAGATGGCCCGTCACTCCGACGACATGGAAACCCTCTTCGACAAGCTCGTGGAGATGACTTCGGTGATCACCCAGGCCCGGGAGATTTCCATTCTTCTCCTCGATCGGGAGACGAACCGCCTCATCCCCAAACGGGTGCACGGTATGGGGGCCACCATGGAGGGAATCCCCATCGGAGAAGGACTGGTCGGCCGGGCGGCCCAGGAAAAACGGTCCCTCGTCGTCCCCACGGACCTGCTGGAAACGGTTGCGATCCCCCACAAGTCAAAAGGGGCCTTTATTTCTCTGCCGATGATGGTCAAGGAAGAGGTCTTCGGCGTGCTCAACATCTCCAAGACGAGATCAGATGCCTCCTTTTCCGACAAGGAACTCCATCTCCTCCAGAGCATGATCAGTAAATGCATCCTGGCCCTGGAAAACCACGCCCTCTATGAAAGTCTCTACGACAACCTGATCGACACCCTCCGGTCCCTGGTCATGGCCGTCGAGGCCAAGGACCTCTACACGAGGGACCATTCCCGGCGTGTGACCGACCTGGCAATCCTGGTGGCCCGCTACATGGGACGGCCCCGCTCAGAGATGGAAACCCTCCGCTTTGCCGGTTTCATCCATGACATCGGCAAGATCGGGATTCAGGATACGGTCCTTCTGAAACCGGGGAGATTGAGTGATCAGGAGGCTTACATCATCAAGACCCATCCGGTCATCGGCGAGAATATCGTCAAACCGCTGAAATTCCTCAAACTCGAACAGGCCATCGTCCGACACCATCATGAGCGTTTCGACGGCGCCGGGTATCCCGACGGATTATCGGGAGCAGAGATCCCCGTACTGGCCCGGATCCTCTCCGTCGCCGATACCTATGACGCCATCACCTCCACCCGACCCTACCGGAAGGCCAAGGGGCATGACTTTGCCGTCGCCGAGATCAAACGGTGCAAAAAGACTCAGTTTGACCCCGAAGTGGCCGAGGTCTTCCTGGAATGTATCCGCAAATACGGTACCCGGAAGCTCGATACCGGGATCCAGTGGGACATGATCCGGGATGAGGTACGCAACGCTTCCTGATCCCTTCTTTCCGACAAATCTTTGACTACCGACCGGTTCCAGACATCTTTTCCACAAATCCTACAGACTGGCGCACCCGTTCATCAGGCAATTTTCCATTTTTAAATCAAACAGTTATCTATTTTCACACCCTCCCGATGTTTTTGGCATAGACCTTGCTAATTAAATCTCAAAAAGGTAACTGCTCAGGCTGCATCTATTTTCCCGCAGGACAAGGCGTGAGGAGCGCAAAACCGGAGGCGTATTTTTC
>CAYQVN010000198.1:0-4388 GCA_964420895.1 uncultured Nitrospirota bacterium
GGATCGTTGGAAACATCCCTCTTCCCATCAGCTCTTCTTGATGTGGAAGACCGTCACATGTTCCTGATCCAGCAGTTCATTGCCTTTTCGCTGCACCCAGTTCGGGAGATCATATTCGGTACAGACATCCGTGGTGAAGATTTCCACGACCTGTCCCCTTTCCATCTCACTCATGGCGCTTTTGAGTTTGGTCAGGACTTCGGAGCATGCCATTTCCCTGCAGTCGAGTGTATGATCGGAACATATTTTTGTTTGCATGACCGACACCTCCCTTGCGTTCGTAGAGCATATCTCTCGGACGCTTCAAATTGTAACGCATTTCCCCATGATGCTTTTGTGCTCTATTATATCGAAGGTGTTCGGATTTTGCTACCGGATCAGGATCGTAGGAGTTTCCAAATTGGCAGCCCGCGGTTCCGAGTCATTGCACTGAGGAGAAGGAAGGGGATGTAGGAGTGTCGCTTTGTCGGTTTTAGCCCTTTTGAATCGTGAATTTCATATAATCTCCTTCCCGAACGGCCGAGATCATCTCATTGCCGCTCCTCTTCGTCCAAGAGGGAAGATCGAATTCCGTGCAGGAATCGGTAGAAAGAACTTCCAGAACATCGCCCGTCGCCATCTCCTTCAAGGCCATCTTGGCTCTTGCAAGGATTAATGCACAAGCGTTGCCCCGCATATCGAGGGTGGTTGTCTTGCTGATAACTGTACCCATGACTGCCTCCTCGGATGGATATTGAATGACTGTATATACGTATATTCTAACACTATCCCTTGATGACGCCAAGAGGTTTTAATCGAGCCACTTTTCGGGCAATTCCGGCGTCGTGCATGACCTGAACAACACGGTTGATGTCTTTGTAAGCCTCGGGCATCTCCTCGGCCATGGTCTTTTTTCCGCGGGACATGGCGATGATGCCGCGGTCTTCCAGTTCCCGATAGATCGCGCGCCCACGGGCAGCTTTGACCGCCTTATGCCGGGAAAGGATCCGCCCGGCCCCATGGCAGGTCGACCCGAAGGTCTCTTCCATCGCTTTTTGGGTCCCCACCGAGACGTAGGAGGCCCGGCCCATATCGCCGGGGATCAGGACCGGCTGTCCCACATGGCGGAAGGCGTGGGGGGTCTGGGGATGCCCCGGAGGGAAGGCCCGGGTCGCTCCTTTCCGGTGGAGGCAGACGGTTTGCTTTACACCGTCGATGTTGTGTTCTTCAAATTTTGCGATGTTGTGACAGACGTCGTATACCAGGCGTGCCTTCAGGGTGTTGGGCGAAATTCCCAGGCTCTTTTCGATCGTATTGATGGCCAGGTGCATCATGATCTGACGATTGGTCCAGGCGAAGTTGGCGGCGCAGGCCATGGCGGCGAAATAGTCCCGGCCCTCCGGGGACTCGACAGGAGCGCAGGCAAGCTGCCGATCAGGGAGGGTGAAACCATACCGGGAGGCGGCATGGGCCATCACCTTGAGATAGTCATCGCAGATCTGGTAGCCGAAACCCCGGGAACCGGAATGAATCATTAAGGTGATGCCGTCCTGAAAGAGTCCGAAGGCCTCTGCTGCGGCAGGATCGAAGATCTTCTCCACCCGCTGGATCTCGAGAAAGTGATTTCCCGACCCCAGGGTCCCGAGCTGATTCAACCCCCGTTCTCTTGCACGTTCACCGACCTTGTCCGGATCGGCGCCGGACAGGGCTCCCTCTTCCTCGGTGAATTCCAGATCCTCCGGCATCCCGTACCCCTGTCGGATTGCCCAGTCCGCACCTTCAACCATCACCTTTTCTTCCTCGGAGGGGGTCAGCTTCCGGATGGCGCCGTGGGAACCGACGCCGCAGGGGATATTTTGAAAGAGCGCCGTCACCAGGCCCCGTATCCTTCCCTTTAAGTCCTTGTGATGCAGGTCGGTACGGATCAGACGAACGCCGCAGTTGATGTCATAGCCTACGCCGCCCGGTGAGATGACCCCCTCGTTGAGATCCGTGGCGGCCACGCCGCCGATGGGAAAGCCGTATCCCCAATGCATATCAGGCATCGCGAGGGAATGCTTCACAATCCCGGGGAGGGTGGCTACATTCATCACCTGTTCCGGGCTTTTGTCGGAAAGGATGTCCTCCAGAAGTCTGCGATCGGCAAAGATCCTCCCCGGAACCCGCATGGCGCCATGCTTCGGGATTTCATAGAGGTTTTCGTCGATCTGTTTCAGTTCGGAAAAGTCCATCAGTCTGCTCCCTGTCGGGAATCCATCAGATATCGAGGATCACCTCTGCCTGCCAGAGCCCCTCCTGCTTCCGAAGGTCCAGGTTGTGGTAGGTGGCCGCCTTAATCTCCCGATAAAATTCATGACGTTCCGGATCAAATTCTTCACCCCATGCCGTGGCACGAAGGGAAATGCCGGTGAGTTCGTGGACCTGAAATTTCCGGAACAGCAGGTTCTTCGTTTCCCGGAGAAAGAGGAGATGATTCAGCCAACTGACCAGCAATTCGGGAAGGTCCATCCCCTCCACGAGAATCGTTTCGGCCACTACTTTCTTCACATGACAGAGTTCCACCATCATGTCGAACAGGGCGTAGCCCGCTCTTTCAAAGAGGAGCGGCAGGGTCTTGTCCCGGACCCGGATCCCCACATCGGCGGTATGATCGATGACTTCGTAGGGTTTTGCGTCCATTTTATCGTAATCCTCTATCCCCATCCTTCAGCGCCGATGAGGGGGACGAAAACGCACCCCCCCAGGTTCTCCGTCAAAAAAGTTTCTTCCTGCCGGGTGATCCGGAAGAGTTCCTGATAGCCCCGGCTGCCGACAGGGATCACCAGTCTGCCGCCCGGGGCGAGCTGCTTTTTCAGGGAATGTGGAATCTCAGGGGATCCGGCGGTGACCAGGATGGCATCGAAAGGAGCATGATCAGGGTCTCCTCGGCTCCCGTCACCGACCCGGGTCGAAAGATTTCTGTAACCCAGTTCCTGCAGGGTTTTCCCGGCCTGATCCGCCAGGGCGGGGATCCGCTCCACCGAATAAATCCAGCCTGCGAGTTTAGCCAGGATCGCCGTCTGATACCCGGAACCGGTCCCGACCTCGAGAACCTTCTCCTCACCTTTCAGCTGCAGGGCTGCCGTCATCAAGCCCACCATGTAGGGCTGAGAGATGGTCTGGTTCTCTCCAATGGGCAGGGGACAATCATCATAGGCCCGATATCGGTATTCCTCTTTGACAAACCGTTCCCGGGCGATTTGCCCCATTGCCTCCAGGGTGCGGGGCTCATGAATTCCCCGTTCCACCAACTGGGTCTTGACCATTTTTCTGCGCCGAACTTCAAAGAGACTGACTTTCATGGAACTGAGCCTTTGTTTGATGGCCTCTTAAAAAGTCATTGCCCGAATATCGTTCATGGTTCGACAGGCTCACCACGAACGTATTCTCAATCACTTACACCGTTCGCCCTGAACCGGCCTGTGCTGCGTTTAATGAAGCATCGAAGGGCTCGTTGGACTTTTCACAACTTCATCTGTTTTACACCATGTATAAACCTTGTGTTTCAACCACTTAGGAAGTAAAAGCCCTTGCCTGACTTAAGTTAAATCCATTTTCTGCCGAAAAGAAGAGTTGAACCGTCTTAACTTCTTAACTTTAAAGCGCAATGCGTGAATTGTCAAAGGGACTTGCATGTCCAAGTCTGATCTAAATAACGATCCGTCCTGTCCCCTCCAGTCGCAGAATGGACAGGCAAACGTCCTTGAGGCTGTGCAGGATCGTCCTGTGGAGGTGATCGAGGGACTCCGGGAGCAGATCCGTATTCAAACGGAGTTCTTTGATACTCTTTCCCATGATCTGCGTACGCCCCTGACGGCCATCAAGGCCTACACCGATCTTCTCCTCCGCTATCGGGAGGAGAAAGAGGAGATCCAGGTGCAGTTTCTCCAGGTGATCGCAGAAGAGTCGGAGCGGATGCATTCCCTGATCAACGATTATCTCGATTTGAGTAAGATGGAGAATCGCCGGTCTATTCATCTTCGTCAGGAGAAGGTCGATCTTGTTGATCTGGTCGATTATTTCCTGACGGTTTTCAAGGGGACACTCCTACAGAAAAGAATTGAACTCCTCAAGAGCTATGATCCTGTGCTTCCTTCCGTTGCCGGGGACAAACAACGTTTAGGTCAGGTCATGACGAATCTGATCGGGAATGCCGTCAAGTTCACTCCGGAAGGAGGAAAGGTTCGTGCCGTTGTGAAATGCCTGGAGGGGAAGAATGATTGTCCCGGCGAGCAACGGAAGTGGGTCTCGGTGACCATCGAAGACAGTGGTCCTGGGATCCCCGAAGAAGCACGGGAACGTGTATTCGAAAAGTTTTATCAGGTTCCATCTGATCAGGAAGAGCGGCAGGGGACCGGGCTCGGTCTACC
>CAYQVN010000199.1:0-4349 GCA_964420895.1 uncultured Nitrospirota bacterium
AATCAGCAAACACAAAGAATCGCAAATGACCAAAGATTCCTTCCACTATGACGTCATCATCCTCGGTGCCGGCGCATCGGGCCTGATGTGTGCCATCGAGGCGGGGAAACGGGGCCGGAGGGTCATATGCCTGGACCATGCCGAGAAGGTAGCAGGGAAGGTGCTGATCTCCGGAGGAGGGAACTGCAATTTCACCAACCGGGAGATCGGTTCCGCCCACTATTTCTCTCAAAACCGGCACTTCTGTAAATCGGCCCTGGCAAGATACGGGCCGCATGACTTTCTCTCCCTCCTCGACGGACATAGCATCCCCTACCATGAAAAAGACTCGGGCAGGCTTTTCTGTGACCGCTCCGCGAAGGAGATTGTGAAGATCCTCCTCGATGAATGCCGAAAGGCCGGCGTTACCCTTCGGACGGGATGTACCATTGAAAGAATCCGAAAGGAGGAGACCTTTCACGTTCAGACCGGCTCTGTCGATTTTCATTCGGGCTCCCTTGTGGTGGCGACGGGAGGACTCTCCTATCCCGGAATCGGCGCCACCGATCTGGGCTTCCGGATCGCAAAGCAATTCGGATTGAAGGTGGTCGGGCCAAGACCCGCCCTGGTTCCACTGCGCTTCAACGAGGAGGATGCAAAGCGATTTCAGGGAATGCAGGGCATCTCCCTTCCTGTGGAGGTGCAATGCGGAAAAGTTCGGGTCCGGGAATCCCTGCTCTTCACTCATGAGGGATTGAGCGGCCCGGCAATCCTTCAGATCTCATCCTTCTGGCAACAAGGTGATTCCCTGACGATCGACCTATTGCCGGACTTCGATCTCGCAGCCCATCTCAAGGAACAGAAATGCCTCCATCCGAAATCCCATATCAAAGCCGCCTTGGCGGGACGGATGCCGAACCGGCTGGCACAGCGATGGTGCGACCTCTGGGTCCGAAACAGTCCCATCGGAGAGATCTCGGACAAAGAACTGAAAAGGATCCGTCGCCTCTTTTGTCAATGGGAATGCGTCCCTGGCGGGACCTTGGGGTACGAAAGGGCTGAAGTCACCCTGGGTGGTGTCGATACGAAAGAGCTTTCCTCGCAGACAATGGAGGCAAAAAAAATGAAGGGGTTATATTTTATTGGAGAGGTGGTTGATGTCACCGGCGATCTCGGCGGATACAACCTGCAATGGGCCTGGTCCTCGGGGTATTGTGCCGGTCAATACGTTTAGACAAGATGAGACGGGGTTAATATACAAAAGAAGGGGCGTGTTTCAGCAGCGCCAAACCTTCCGGAATGGAGATCTCCGGAACCATATAGATGCCGACGATCAGGTGTTGTACGGAGATTCCCAGTTTGTCCCAACCTGTCGAATAAAAACCGACATTCCCGAACTGACCCGGAATCCGCTCGGGAGGATCGGGGAGATTCCGGTCATCCATGACGTAGGCCCGTGCGTGAATGAGTGAATCCTTCGCCAGATCGAACTTCACAAGCGTTTTTCCATAACGGCTGGAGAGGGCAAAGTATGCCTCTCCGGAGCGATTGAATTGTTCTTCTTCCGGCGACATTTCACCATTGATCGCCATCCCCTCGGGGAAGGAGTCACTGAAGAGGCGTACCGCAGGGAGCGAAGGATCATCGTTCCCGTCAATTGTCACCAAGGTCGCCATGTCGGAGAAGAACCACCCCGTCCGGAAGGGGACGTGGAGGTGCGTTTCCATGAAGAAGGCATGGGCGTAATGAATATAATCGACGCAGATCGCTGGGGTACGGAGTCTCCAAAGGACCCGGATCCGGTTGGAAGTCTTTCGGATCACCCGCACGGGACCGTCCTTGACCGCCGCCAGGCGCGAAGTATAATCGGCCTGGGTCCGGAGGAAATCGATGTGGTGAAAGAGTTTCCCTCGATGCCGGATCTTCAGGGTGTCGGTGAAGTTCGGGCTCTCTCCCTTGCCGGCAGGATCTTTCTGTATGGACGATTCGATCAGTAAAGGCTTTTCCTTGGAAAAGGCAACGCGATAGATCGCCGACTCCACGCTGTCCTCTTCCCCATGATAGGTCACATAATCTTTCGGGGAGGTTTCCGGTGGCGTCCCCGGGAAGGTAAAGACGTAAACCCACCCATGACGGTCCGTCTCCGGATCAGTGAGTTCGATTTCGATGGCCGACTGGATCTTGATCCTCTCAGGCGGCTGTTCCATCTTCTCCCCGATGTCGGAGACCATGAAGACACATTCATCATTCCTGTGCAGTGGGAGTTTTGCCTCCCGCGCCTTTTCTTCGGCATCCCGGGGAATCTGAAAGGTCCCGTTGTAATCCCGACGATCGATTTGCAAAGGGATCGGTCTTGCCACGGATTGATGAACGGCATAGAAAGCGACCTTCCCGATCGGAATTTTCCGGAGGGCGGGCAGCATCTTCCCGGTCAGGACAACGGGATAATAGGGAGAGGACAGGGGATAAGAAAGGGTGACATGCCCCAAGGCAAGAGGATCGACGGAAAAGGCCGTGCCCGGAAGCACGGAGATGGAGAGGAGAGACAGAAAAAATAAGGTCCTGCCGATGAAGATCGATGAACGAAGCATGGCTTATTTTGCAATTTCAATCGCTGGAAGTCAACATTTTCATGGAGGAAAGATTTTCTGGGGCAAAAGACGGATCGAGGACTGCCAGGAAAGGCGGTCCTTAATTTTTTTCTAAACTATTTTTCAATCTTTCCGATAAATGTCTTATAAACCGTTTTTCTCCTTTCCAGAAAAAGGTTGTCAGCTTCATCAACACTCGGATCCGGGAAAAGGTATTCTGATGATGCACTATTTTATTCTCCTCATGGTTTTGGCCGCCTCAGTCACACTTTACGCAACAATAAAGGGAGGCATTTCCCCCAGGGGAAATCGTTTCATCCAGGACCTGCAAAACTTCTTTTCCAACCTCTTTAATGGGCGAATCGACCTTACACAATCCTTCAATCCAAACCGCCAGGGAAAGGGGCTTTTTGAACAGATCGGGACTCATCTGAACACCTTCATCAACGGACTACGTGAAATCGTGATCAACGTATCTCAAACCGGCCTGTCTGTCATCGGCATATCGGATTCCATGAAAGAGCATGCCGCAAAAATGCGCAACCTGGCCGATGAAACCAGCAACCAGGCAATGCAGGTGGCCACGGCCATGGAGGAGATGTCCGCCACCATTACCGATATCGCGCGGAACATTAACAGTGCCGCATCGGCGAGTGTCGAGATGCGGACGGACGTGAATGTAGCTGAAACAGAGATTCAGGAGAGTATCGGGAGCATCCAAGATCTTTCTGAAGATATCCGGGACTGGGCAGAAACCAATCGGGCCCTATCGGAAGGGACGGAACAAATCTCCGGCATCATCAGCGTCATCAACGACATAGCCGACCAGACGAACCTTCTGGCCCTGAATGCGGCAATTGAGGCCGCCCGTGCCGGAGAGAACGGCCGGGGCTTCGCCGTGGTAGCGGAAGAAGTCCGGAAACTGGCCGACAAAACGGGCAAGGCCACGCAGGAAATTTCGGACATGGTCGCTGAAATCGGAACCCAATCCAATACAGCACTGAAGACGATGGACAAAACGCTTCAGAGCATCTCCGAAACCCGTGAACGGGGGGCGGGTGGATACAGCGCTGCAGAAAATCCTCAGCGAAGCAGTCCAGGTGGCCGACATGACGGACCAGGTAGCAGTGGCGGTGGAAGAACAGAATTCAGTGGCCGAAAGCGTTCTCGTCAATACGAACGATGTCTCTCGTTTTGCCGAGGAGACCCGCTCTGCCGCAGAAGGGATTTCACAATCATCGGATACCATTGCAAAGCATGCCGTCGAACTCTACAGTAACATCTGCAAGGTCAAGCAGAATGAGACAGACCGTCAGATGGAAGCTTTTCTGATGACACACCTTGCAGAACTGACCTCCCACATCGAAAAAGATCTGGCACAAAAAAATCTGAACCCGGAAAGCCTTTTTGATGATTACTACCAGGAGGAAGAGGAAGGACGGTATCGGACGAGCAATGTGAAATATTTTGAATCGGAGGTATTGCCCTACATCAAAAAGTGGAACGACGAAATAGATCGTATCATCTACGTGGTCGTCATGGACCGGAAGGGATTCATGCCGACCCACATCCTTCCTCAGCGGGCTCGCATCCGGATGGAGGATCCCGTTTCACTGAAGGGTGCGGAAAGTGAAGAGATCATCGGACAGGCCTTCCGTCGTCCTCTGGAGGCCGGCGGCGAGATGGTGGTCGATCTCGCCGCCCCGCTCCGAATTGTCGGAAGCCACTGGGGTTGCCTGCGGATCGGCTATCTGCCCGAATGATGATTCGATATAAGGG
>CAYQVN010000200.1:0-4338 GCA_964420895.1 uncultured Nitrospirota bacterium
TCGTGTATCCCCGCCGGAGCGGTTTCCGTGGCTGTTCTTCTTTCATCAGAGACGACCCCCTAAGGTTTTTTCACGATTTGGTGATGCAATCTCCCCCAGGACTTCGGAGGGGACGAGCTTGACCATCTCCCGGCGGGCCTCCCCAATGGTGAGTGGGATCTTCTTCAGGGGAAAACGATCCTTCTGCTTGAGGGCCTCCATCAGCTCGGCAATATGGGGCAGGTGAAGGCGGCACCGTTCCATCTCCGAAGTGGAGATGAGCGCCTCCGCCGGTGACCCTTCCCGGACAATCCGGCCCTGACTCATGATCACGATCCGTTCGATATAGAGAGGGACGAGATCGACGGCATGGGTGGCAACGATCAGGGTCAGGCCCGTCTCCTCGTTGAGACGCCGCAACAGGGTCATGATCGAGCGCACTCCCATCGGGTCAAGGCCGGAGGTCGGCTCATCAAGGATCAACACCTCCGGTTCCATGGCCAGGACCCCTGCGATCCCGACCCGCTGACGCTGCCCGTGGGAAAGTGCCGCCACGGGACGTTCCCGGTGCGCCGTCATCTCCACGAGATCAAGGGCCCGGACCACCCGCCTTTCCACTTCATTTTCAGGCAGCCCTAGATTTCTCGGCCCATAGGCCACATCCTCTTCCACGGTCAGGGCGAAGACCTGGTCATTCGGATCCTGAAAGACAAATCCCGTCGCCGAGAAGATCTCCCGCTCCGGATAGTCCTCGACCCGCCGTCCCCGCAGTCGGACTTCGCCTTTCGTTGGCCGGAGGAGTCCGTTCAACTGTTTGAGCAGCGTCGTCTTCCCGCAGCCGTTAGCACCGAGGATCGCCACCACCTCACCCTTCCCTATCGTCAGGTTCAGGTCCTTCAGGACCTCCGTCCCGTCGGGGTAGGCGAAGGAGAGTTGTTTCAGGGTATAAAGGTCCATCATCACCTCAGGAATAGAAAGAAGGTCATTACCATGAGTGCCCCCACAAATTCCGGGAAAAGCGGGCGATCCCGGCCAAGAGGGCGCAGCGCCTCCTCTCCCTTTCCCCCGCGACAGCGCATCGTATTGGTCAGCCGTTCCGCCCGGTCATAGGCCCGGATAAAAAGGATGCCACCCAGGATCGATGCGGAACGGAGGGCCTCACTCCTGGAGGCATAGCCAAGGCGGACCTTCTGTGCCTCCCGGATTCTTCCCCCTTCCTCGAAGAGGAGAAAAAGATAACGGAACATGAGCAGTCCGACCTCAATCATTGTCTTTGGGAAGCGGTACCAACGAAGGGCCGACAGGAGCCCCCAGGAGGGGGTGGTCCAGGTGAGAAGAAGGATCAGCAGGACCCCCGATAGGACCTGAAAGGCAATCCGCCCTCCCCGGTGTACTCCCTCGAGGGTCGCCGTCATCTGAACCCCGAGCAGGCTGCCGTCAAAGAGGAGGTGCGCCCCCCCAGTCCAGAATGTCTGGGTCAGCAGAACCGTCAAGGCGATCACTGCCGGAAAGAAAAGTCGCACCACCAGAGTCCTGAGGGGAAGTCCGGAAACAAGAAGGAGCCATCCGCAGAAAATCAACAGCCCCCCCGGCAGGAGAAAACCCCGGGCAAAGAGGTTGGTCACCAGAAGTCCGGCGACGGCAAAGAGTTTCACCCGCGGATCGATAGAGAAGAGGAAACCCTTCCCCTCTCCACCTGTCAAGAGCCCTCGAAGATCATGCATGGACCTCTCCTTTTCGTGATTCATCCTTCACTGCTTCCCCGAAGAATTTCCGCCAGTTGTAACCGGCGACAAATCCACCGGCTGCCCCGGCCAGGGTAAATACGAAGAGGAGCAGGTCCCCCTGGTCGGTGTTGATATAGGGATCCCTGGCTTCACGACCGTACTCCTCGGCATAATGTTCCACCACCGTCTCGTCGACCCCTGCCCAGTCCGCGGCGAAGACGGGCGTGAATATTCCCATCCACAAGAGAGTCAGCAACAACCATGTTACTATTCGTATCACAATTATTCTCCTTCTTTTTCAATCTGTTCAAACCGTTTAATCCGTTTAAACGGGTTGAACGGGTTGAACAGTCTTCACAACCCCCATCCGGACGAGGATCTCCGGACGGTGCTGATAAACATAACGAATCAGTCCACCCGTCATCACCCCTTCCAGGACGGCCAGAGGACCCTGGGTCGGCAGAAAGGCAACAAAGATCTTCGTGATCACTTCCATCAAGGGATGCACCCCGTGGAGGGCCAGGCCCAATTCTACCGAGGTGGTGAGATAAGTGAAGATGTCGGCCGCAAATCCTGCGGCAAAACCGGCAGCGAAGAGGGAGAGTCCCATCTTTCTACCGCTCTTAAAAAAGAGCCATCCGGCGAAGGAACCCGCAACTCCCATGGAGAGGATATTCCCTCCCAATGTAGTGAGTCCTCCGTGGGCCATGAAGAGGGCCTGGATCAGGAGGCCTACCGAAGCGACGAGGACGCTCGCGAAGGGTCCCAGCAGCACAGCACTTATCCCGGTCCCCGCCGGATGGGAACAGGTTCCGGCGATCGGAACGGGGATGGGGAAACAGGAGAGGACAAAGACAGCGCTCCCGGCAATCCCGAGGAGCGGTAAATACCCTTCTACTTCCTCCTTACGCCGTTCCACCTGGCGGATCCCGAAGAAAACAAAGACCGCAGCCACACACCACCAGAGGCCGGCCCAGACCGGAGGAAGAATCCCCTCGGTGATGTGCATGGCGAATACCGGTTGCGGAGTCAAGACCAACAAGCTCCCCAGGCAGAGTCCCTCTCTGATTCTCATTGTTCCCTCCTTTGCTGAAGCACGAGACGGATCATGGCGTTTAACAGAGCAACGGCAACGGGGGTCCCCCCCTTGCGCCCCTCATTAGTGATGTATGCAAGATCGCTCTTTTCCAGGGCCGCCTTCGACTCGGCGGCATCGACAAAACCGACGGGAACCCCGACGACCAGGCGTGGCCGGAGTCCCTCTTCCTGGTGAAGGCGAAGGATCTCCCGAAGTGCCGTGGGAGCATTGCCGATGACCACAACAGCCCTGTCCAGCGCCTTTCCGAAGGACCGGATCGCCGCCGCGGAACGGGTGATACCGGAGGTCTTGGCAACATCCATAATCTCCGGATCAGCAATCCGGCAGAAGACCCCGCTTCCTCCCGCCCGATCAAGACCGACCCGGCTGATCCCCGCGGCAACCATGTTGATATCGGTGACAATGGTCGCCCCCTCCCGGAGGGCGTCCATTCCCGCCTCAACAGCGTCCGGTGAAAAAAGAAGTGACCGCCCCAATTCAAAATCGGCCGAGGCATGGATCACTCGCCGGACCAGGGGAAACTGAAGAGGAGTGAAGGAGTGCTCTCCCAGTTCCTCTTCCACGATACGGAAGCTCTCTGCCTCGATGGCCGCACCTTTTGCTGCAATCGTCATGCGCTCCCCCCTTTCACCCCCATCTCCCGGGCTTCCCGGAACCGGTTCAAAACAACCCGTGCCAGCAGGGGGTCCTCCCCTAACTGATCCCCCAGAAGGATTTCAAC
This sequence comes from uncultured Nitrospirota bacterium, assembly GCA_964420895.1. Lineage (GTDB taxonomy): Bacteria > CG2-30-53-67 > CG2-30-53-67 > CG2-30-53-67 > CG2-30-53-67 > JAADIO01. The sequence continues at coordinate 3,527 of CAYQVN010000200.1, forward strand.
ATCAGGATATTTTTTGCGGCAGGCCGCCACCACCCCGGGGATGTCCTCCCGGATATGGATCCCTACATGGAGAAAATAGGGGATCATATGAATACGCTCCGCCCCCTGTTCGACACAACGGTCGAGGGCCTCTTCGATCGTGGGAGGACAGAGCTGCAGGAACCCGCACTCCACAATCGGCACCTCATTCGTCTCCCGGATCCGGGTGGCAATGGAAAACATCCCTACATTGGCGTCCTCGGCCCGGCTTCCGTGGCCGATCATGAGCAGTGCTTCCGTCATGTTGTCTCCTTATAAAAAAATCCTTCACCCCGTCATGAAGGGAGTGAAGGATCTGCACGAAGAGGATCTCTCTTCGCATTCCTCTCTCCCCCCTTTGCCTTCAAGGTTCGAGTCCTCACGGGGCCGGTCTTCTGGCTTTCGGGTCGTCCTCGGCCGGGCCTTCCCATACCGCTTCAACGATACAGTGGTCTATCCGGCGTCGTCCCCGGTCACAGCGGCGGGTCCGCAGGGGAGTCACACCCCTTTCCCGTTCACCCCGTGGGATGTTTCAGCTTTCAGCGATCAGCAGTCGGCTGTCAGACCACCCCCTCATCCCTTCGGCATGCTCAGGACAGGCCTGACCTTCTCCCCCTTGGGGGAGAAGGGAAATATTATTATTTCCATTCTTCATCGTAATCTTACTCTTAATCCTAATCTGATGGTTTTGAGAGAATGGATTAAGATCATGATTAAGATTAAGAGAAAGAGAGACCACTTATGCTTTTGCTTAGCGGCCTTGGCGTTCTCCGCGAGAGTCCGGTTTTCGGTTT
>CAYQVN010000201.1:0-4328 GCA_964420895.1 uncultured Nitrospirota bacterium
AAATCAATACAATCGAAATTAGATCCCCAGTACATCGAGCATGGAATAGAGTCCCGCCGGTTTTCCGACGATCCATCGGGCGGCCCGCAGGGCGCCCCGGGCGAAGGTGTCACGGCTTGCCGCCTTGTGCACGATCTCGATCCGTTCGCCCGTCCCGCAAAACATCACCGTATGATCCCCGACGATATCCCCTCCCCGGACGGCGTGCATGCCGATCTCTTCTTGCTTTCGCTCCCCCACCAGACCGTGCCGCCCATGGACACAGGCGGCCTCGGGATCACGCTTCAGCGCCTCTGCGATCACCTCGGCCAATTTCACGGCCGTGCCGGAAGGGGCGTCCTTTTTGAAGTGATGATGGGCCTCAATGATCTCTACGTCATAGTCCGGCCCGAGGGCCTCCGCCACCCTGGGAAGAATCTTGAAGAGGAGATTGACGCCGACGCTCATGTTCGGGGCCAGAAGGTGCGGTGTTTTCCGGGCACCGGTACGCAAGATTGTGATCTGTTCCTCCGAAAAACCGGTTGTCCCGATGACCATTGATTTGCCGGCCCCAGCGACCTTGCGAAAGAGGGGGACAGTGACTTCGGGAAGGGTAAAATCAATGACCACGTCGCATGGGGAAATCAGTTCCCCGGCCTCCGTGGAGAGGGGGACCCCCAGCGTCCCGATGCCGATCAACTCGCCCACGTCTTTTCCGGTATCGGGATGATCGGCATGCTCCAGGGCTCCGGAAAGACGCATCCCTTCCTCCTCTTTGAGCAGCCGGATGATCCGCTGTCCCATCCGCCCGATAGCCCCGGTCACAACGACATTGATCATCTTATGACTCCTTTTCACGCCGGATGACGGCGCCCAGACCTTGGAATTTCTCTTCAATATTTTCATATCCCCGGTCGAGATGGTAGACTCGGGAAATGGTTGTTATGCCCTGTGCTGCCAGTCCCGCAAGGATCAGCGAGGCGCTGGCCCGAAGATCAGTGGCCATGACGGGGGCTCCGTTTAAACGACGCACACCCCGTACGATTGCGCTGTTTCCCTGCACCTTGATGTTCGCCCCCATGCGACGCAGTTCCGCGACATGCATGAAACGATTCTCAAAAACCGATTCGGTGATGACACTCGTTCCCTCCGCCAAGGTCATGAGCGCCATGAATTGGGCCTGCATGTCCGTCGCGAAGGCGGGATAGCCGCTGGTTTTTACGTCGGTCGCCCGGAGCGGACTCGAAGGTACAATTCGGAGGTGGTCCGGGCCGGTCTCCAGGGTGACGCCCGTTTCCCGCAATTTCTCGATTACAGCTTCCAGGTGTTCCGGGCGGCAGCCGGAAATTGTGACATCGCCGCCAGTGATGGCGCCGGCCACCAGAAAGGTCCCCGTCTCAATCCGGTCGGGCATGACGGTGTAATCCATCCCGCCCAGTTCATCGACCCCTTCGATTTCAATCCGATCGGTCCCGGCGCCTTCGATCCGGGCACCCATGTTGCAGAGGGCATTGGCCAGTTCCAAGACCTCCGGTTCACAAGCGGCGTTCTCAATCAGGGTGGTTCCCCGGGCAAGGGTGGCGGCCATCATCAGGTTCATCGTCCCCGTGACGGTGGGAAGATCGAGGTAGATCCGGGTCCCTTCAAGGCGCTTGCTGGAAGCGCAGACATATCCTTTTTCAATGCGAAGGCTTGCGCCGAGTTTTTCCAGTCCCATGAGGTGGAGGTTGATCGGCCGGGCTCCGATGGCGCACCCCCCCGGCAGTGAGACATCTGCCCGCCCGAAACGTGCAATCAAGGGACCCAGCACCAGAACGGAGGCCCGCATCGTCCGCACCACGTCATAGGGCGCTTCAAATCCAGTGATCTTCGTTGGATCAAGATCCCAGGTGCCGGGCGTTTCCTTTGAGATTCCGACTCCGAGCCCTTTGAGCAGCCGCCCCATGGTCTTCACGTCTCGAAGATCGGGAACATTAGACAGTCGGCAACGGTTCTGCGAAAGGAGTGAGGCGGCCAGGATCGGGAGTGCGGAGTTTTTGGCGCCGCTGATCCGCACCGTTCCCTGCAGCGGAATCCCTCCCTCGATGACGATTCGTTCCATCCGGCACTCCTTCTCCGCCGATAGAGGTCACGCTGCAAGTGTCCTGCTCCGGACGTGACCCGTTATTTCCCGAAGAGACGGATCAAGCTTCGGCAAAGGGAAGGAGGGCGATATTCCGTGACTGCTTGATCGCGGTAGTGAGTCTGCGCTGATGGGGAGCGCAATTCCCGGAGATCCTGCGGGGAATGATCTTGCCCCGCTCGGTGACGAAATTACGCAACAGCTTGATATCCTTGTAATCAATTACCTCGATCTTGTTTTCACAGAAACGACAGACCTTTTTCCGGTAAAAGACTTTTTTCTTTTTTCTGCCTTTTTTTCGATCTCTTGGTCTCATCTCTTATTCTCCTGTTGCGGCCTCTTCCGCCGTGGCGGTCGATTCCTCTTTCGGCTTAACCGGCTGAAGTTTGTCCTCTTCAATACGGAGGGTCATATACTTGATGACGCCGTCATTGACCCTGTAATTCCGCTCCAATTCCTGGATGACTGCGGGTTCGCCGGCAAACTGCATCAGAACGTAATGGCCTTTCTTCTGCTTTTTCACTTCGTAGGCCAGGCGCTTGACTCCCCAGTCATCGACGACATGGATCTTGCCGCCCTGTTTCTCGATAATGCCGGTCATGATCTCAGTAATTTTTTCCGACTGTTCTGCGGGAAGATCGGGGTGGAGAATAAAGATAGATTCGTAGAAGTTCATTTTCACCTCCTTACGGGTCTGTAGCCCCGGACTCGTTCCGGAGCAAGGAGTATGGGTTAAGGGCAGACCGTCCGGCCTGCGAAGAGGGTATCTTTTAGCATAATATGGATTCGGATGCAAGATTTTTCTCCCCACGGGGGACGGACCCCCGCAGGGAGAAAAAAACTGAAAAAATTTTCGCGACTTTTGCCTCTTTCATGTTACTAATGGAATATACTCTAAAGGCGAAACAAGATATTGCCTGGAAGGAGGTGTTGGATCCACGGAATGCACTGATCGGGTGCCGATCCTGAAAAATGTGTTACGGCAAAGGTTTCGCCAACTTTCTCGCCTTTTTGAAACTCCTCTATACTAAGTGCCTTAAAATCTACCTACATTGAAAAAGAGGACCGAATTTCACTGAAAACCGGACTGTTAATGCGTCCATCTTTCTTGGAGGAGGAGTGTTATGTTTTCTGCTTTGAAAAGAGTACCCCTGAGTCTGCTTTGTACCTTCTTTCTTCTGCAACCTCTTGCCGCCTCGGCTTCGCTGATCATCAATGAGATCATGTACGATCCCGATCAGGTGAGTGATTCCCTGGGCGAATGGTTCGAGATTTACAATCCCGGGGGTGTGGCAATCGATTTGAACGGCTACAGCGTAGCCGATGCATCGAATTCCACCACGATTGCCGCTTCTCTGATGATCCCTTCAGGAGGATTTCTGGTCTTTGGAAGAAGCACTGATATGGCAAATAACGGCGGTGTTGCCGTCGCTTATACCTTTTCCTTTTCCCTGAACAATTCCGGGCTGGAGACCCTCTCCCTGACCGCTCCGGACAGCACGACGGTCGACAGCGTCACCTACGGGAGCAGCGCCGGTTTCCCCGATCCTGTGGGGGCATCCATCTGTTTTAGCGGAGTGGGAGACAACAACGACGGTTCCAATTGGGTGAGTGCCGAAACGATCGGGGCGACCTATGGGGATGGTGATTTCGGAACGCCGGGCGCTGCAAATTTTGCCGCCGTGCCGGAACCGGCATCACTGCTGTTAATGGGAACGGGGTTGTTGGGATTGTTGAAAAAAAGATAGGAAGGAAATTTGGGTTGGGAACTCGGAGAGGGGGGCTACCCCTTTTTGAGTTCCCGAACCAACTGGTTGATCGCCTCTTTCCCCGCTTCGTTCAGGCCCCGGAATTCAATTCCCATCCCCGGTTTCTCAACGGCCTCCCCCTCTCCTGCAGGGGGGCTGTCCTTTCCGGGGGAGGCCTTGACCCAGACGACTTCTCCCGTGCTGTTCAGCGGGGCATCCTGGCTCGGCAGGTAAAACTTGAGCTGTACCGTGGTGCCTACCGGTAAAGGATGGTTCGATTCAACGAAGAGTCCTCCTTCGTTGATGTTCCGCGCAAAATCCCAGAAGAATTCATCGATGGTGGAATAATCGATCCGGATCGATACGGGAGCTCGATGGGATTTTCTTTGGTCTTTATTCCCCTTCTTGGGCATGATCTTTTCCTATCAATCAGTTGTATATGTCAAATTTATCATATTCTTAGAGTCCCCACAAGATTT
>CAYQVN010000202.1:0-4284 GCA_964420895.1 uncultured Nitrospirota bacterium
GTTTCAACTTCCCCGTCCGATACGTCAGGCATTTCCCCTACGAGTCCGGCAAAGAACTGCGAGTCAAACTGTCGCCGATCTCCGTCGGCGCTGTCGACCAGGATGCCCTTTTCGATCGGGAATCAACTCGTCCCTCCACAGGAGAACTTCCTATTCTACTGGAAGTCGCCTATGAAGGGGATATGCCGGGTGGTCCATTTCTGACACTTCTCTTCCACCAGAAACTGGAGTACCTCGTGGCCCAGGGACCCGACTTCAGAAGTATTATTATCGTTGTAGGACTTCCTGCGGAAACCACTCCCTCAGATACCTCACATCAAGGAGCCGAATAAGCATGTACTTTAAGGCAAAAACACAACATGACCGTATCCTTCAGGTTCTCTTTTTTCTGGTCTTATCATTGATCCCGCTCTCTGCCCGTTCCAGCCTTCGAATCATCGACTCCGTAGAAACTGTTCCCCAGGGAAAGGAAAGTGAAATCCGGATCCGGTTCCGGATTCCGGTGAACCTTCTTTCACATGCACCTCAAAGGAGTGGGAATCTACTGCAAATTCAGCTACAACCATTCCCAACAACGGATATCACATCAGAAGAACTGCAAGAACGTGAACGGCGCTCATGGAACCCCACGGAGGAACTCCCTCTCACAGAGATCCTTTTTGAAGGTGATGGACCGGAAGGTCCCCTGCTCATTCTTCGCTTTCAAAAGATGGTTACTTACCAGCTTCGCGAGTCAAAGGACCACCGTGGGATTGTTGTGACACTCTCTGCTGAGAAAAGCACTCCTACACTTCCCCCGGAAACGGGACAAGACATTCCGATGAGAACGGCCAGCACGACTTCCCAGTCCCTATTGGCGGAATTAGATAAAAACCCCGACAAAGTATATTCCATCAATCTTCTCTCCTCAGCAAAACCGATCGATCCTTCCACACAAACACGAAAGGATCTCTTCGGCAAGCACACACTCTACACAACTGAATACAAGAAGAACGGGATCACCTGGCATCGCCTCCGCCTCGGTTTTTTCTTTTCCAAAGAAACAGCGGAAAAGGTGATGCCCCTTATCCTGAAAACCTATCCAACCGCCTGGATCACCAAAGTCCATGCCGATGCCGCCCGGAAGATTCTGCAAACATCAGGGTCCATCGTAGCAACAAGGCTTATTCGGAGACCACCTATTCAAAAGATCGGCACCACCTCATCGTCCCTTTCCCAAGGTGGAGTTCCTCAGATGAAGAAGGATGAAGCCCCCTCCCCGGAGCCATCATCGTTCTCACAAGAGACATCTCTTCTCGAGGCGGTACAGGAGAGTAAAGACCCTTCTGAAGCGCATGCGCCTTTATCCCTCCTGGAGGAAGCCAACCAAGCCATGACCGGCAAGGAATACCGCCGTGCCATACAGCTCTATACCAAAATACTCTCCGACCCAAATCACAAGGATCGGCAAGCCGCGCAGGAACTTCTGGCGCTAGCCCGGGAGCGAAACGGCCAACTGGCCCACGCAAAAGCAGAGTATGAAAAATATCTTCAACTCTATCCGAAGGGAGAAGAGGCACAACGGGTGCGCCAACGTCTCTATGGACTCTTAACCGCACGTGCAACACCCAGGGATAAACTTCGCAAATCAAAGAAAACCGCCGGCGGCGAAGCGTGGCGTAAAGATGTTCGAGGAAGCCTGTCGCAATTCTATTGGCGGGATAAAAGCCGAAGCAACATCAGTGGAGAAATTCTGGATCGTTCTCTATTGACTACTGATCTTGACATCACCACCCGGTTACGGAATGACCGCTACGAGGTGGAGGGGCTCTTTATCGGCGGGTACGATAACGACTTCAACGATGACTCGGAAGATGAGACCCGTGTCAATGACCTCTATATTGATGCCCTCGACAAAAAGAGCAAAGTCTCGGGCCGTCTGGGACGCCAATCCCGCAGCACCGGCGGCGTTCTCGGCCGGTTTGATGGGGGACTCTTCAATTACCAAGCCTTACCGCAAGTTGCCTTTTCACTGGTCGGAGGCTACCCCGTCGACTTCTTCACACGGAACAATATCAATTGGGATAAAAACTTTTACGGTCTCAGTATGGATCTGGGCACCTTTGCCGACCGTTGGGACTTCAACACCTTCTACATTACACAAGAAGACAACGGGATTGCCGACCGTAAGGCTGTTGGTGGTGAAGTCCGGTACTACGACCCCCATCGATCCTTTTTCAGCCTGGTTGATTATGACACATCCTACGATTCTATGAACATCTTTCTCTTTGTCGGAAACTGGCTCTTCCCAGACAACACCAACGTCAATCTTTCTCTGGATTACCGCAAGAGCCCACTTTTAACCACAAGCAATGCCCTGCAGGGACAAAGCGTGGAGACCCTTGACGACCTCCTCGACACCTACAGCGAAGAAGAAATCCGTCAGCTTGCAGAGGACCGTACGGCCACGAGTAAAACTTTCACCCTTGGCGCCTCCCATCCATTAAACAGCAAACTCCAGGTCAGTGGAGACATGACACTTTCCCGGCTCTCCGGGACAAAAGCCTCCGGAGGTGTCGAGGCCTTTGAAGGCACCGGCACAGAAGGGTTTTATTCCGCTCAACTGACGGCAAGCAGCCTGATCAAGGAAGGAGACATCGCCGTGGTTGGTTTGCGCTATGCTGATGCCAGCACATCCAATACGGTTTCTCTCAACCTCAATACCCGCTATCCCGTAAACCGCACCTGGAGGATCAATCCACGCTTCCGAGTCGATTATCGGGAGAATACAGACACCATCGGAAGACAGCTCAAATATCGGCCATCGATCCGAATGGATTATTACTGGAAACGGAGGATCCGGATTGAGGTCGAAGCCGGGGGCGAATGGTCCGACGACAAAATTTCCGGATTCGATGAAAATGAAAAAACACGGGGCTACTTCTGGAACATCGGATATCGTGCGGATTTTTAAGGGAGACTTTCCAGGGGCGCCATCAGAAGATTGCCGCAAGCCGATCAAAGGACTTCCGCAACCGCAGAGAGACGGCATAGAGCATCCCTTTGAGAAGTTTGACGCCCAATTCCGGGTTTTCCTGGGTCACGCGATCCAGATCCGTTCGGGACAGGATCAGCAGATCGACATCATCGAGCACAACGGCGGTCACAGCACGCTTGCTGTTATTGAGGATACAAAGGGCTCCTACAATCGAGCCCTTACCGTAGATCCCGACAACCACCTGCTTGTCGCCGAACTCCGTTGCCTTGCGCGCTTCAATCCGACCGGAGACAATAAAGGCAACAAAATCTTCTTCCTCTCCCTCCTTCCAAATGGCCTCGCCCGTGACCGCCTGCCGGCATTCAAAAAAAGGAGAAAGCCGTTGGATGTCATCATCATCCAGGAAGGAGAAGAAACGAAAATCCTTCTTTATACATCTGCAGATATCTTGCGAAGTTTTCGTCATTTATCCTTCTTCGCCTCCTTCGGGTTCCTCAGTTCCTCAATCTTCGCTTCCATCTTTGACAGAAGACCGGGGAAACCTTCCTTCTTCACGATATCCCCGTAACTACTTCGGAAATTCCGAATCAAACTGACCTCTTCCACCACGACATCATAGACCAGCCATTCCTCTCCCTTGAGTTGGAGTTTGTAGGTAATGGGAATTTTCACACTCGGCGTTACAATGTGGGTATCAACAATGGCCTTCTTCTTCTTAATTCGTTCCTTGTCATAGACAACACGTTCATTGTTGTAGGTCTCAATCCGTCCAATATAGGTCGCCTCCAGAAGTTCCGTGAAAAGTTTCACGAATTGCTCCTGTTCCTCCGGTGTAGCATCTTTCCAGTTCCGGGCCAGGGTTCGCTGGGACATGGAGCGAAAATTAAAACGCTGCCGGATCACTTTGCTTAATGCATCGCGCCGCTGGTCACGATCAAGATCCACTTTCTGCAGAATCTGAATGACGGAATCCACGGTTCCCTGCACCTGCATCAAAGGAGCAGGTGCCGCCACCGCTTGTGAAACTTGGCCGAAGAGGAAAATGGCCGAGAGTACCGACAAGAGTTTCTTTAACATTTCAACACCTCCATGACCGGTCTGTCCGAACCGGCAACCCGATTCCTATACAATGATCCTATCACAAGAAGAGGATCAGGGGAAATGACATCCGGGAAGATTGTTTTGTTACTGCACAGGTTGCTTCTATTTTCCCGCAGGACAAGGCGTGAGGAGCGCAGAACCGGAGGCGTATTTTCTCATACGTTGAGGATTCGAGCACCGCAACACCCCAAGACACCTTATTCATT
>CAYQVN010000203.1:0-4269 GCA_964420895.1 uncultured Nitrospirota bacterium
CCGAAAGCCGTCACGGAGAATTCTTTCGCCACCGTCTCCCGTGCCTTCCGACCCAACTGGATCGCCAGTTCCCGGTTGGAAAGGAGGAGGGCGATCTTTTCCCGCAGGTATTTAAGATCATCGGAGATAAATCCGTTCACCCCGTCTTGGATGGGAGAAGTGGGATGTGCCGTGGAGACGACAGGCATCCCCGTGGCCATTGCCTCCAGCATGGCCAGGTTAAAGCCGTCCTCACAGTTGGATACGGCGGTATGGAGATAAAGGCGGTGGGAGGCGTAGAGATTTTTCAGGTCCTCCCAGCTTTTTGACCTGCGGGATTCCGGAATGCCGGGATTGTCGCCGATCAGGGTCACCGGATAATCCCTTGTCAAATTCCGGTGGGCTTCGTAATCAAGGATCGGGGAGCGTTTCACCAGGTTGTTCGCAACCCGAAGGATCCGGGGAGTCTCACCGGTATATGGGGAATAGTCGGCAAGATCGATTCCGTGAGGGATCACCTCCCCGTCAATTCCCCAGTCTCTTTTCTTAAAGTCTGAAATGTAGACAACCTTTCCTTCTGTGGCGGAAAGAAGCTTTCGGACATCGGAGAGATAATCCCCGCGCCGGATGTCGCTCTGCTCTTCCAGCATCCGCCCCGTCAGGGAGACATGGACCAGCAGAACCTTCGCAACGGAGTAGCGATTGAAATCGATGTAGTCACTGATGTTGTGGGCCAGGGCCAGGTCGTACCGGCCGGCCAGGATCCGCTTTCCTCCTTCCTCCTCGTCGATCAGCTCCCACCCTTCCGGCAGGGGACGGACGGACTCACTCCACTCCTGAAGGAACCGGTGATGATTTTTGAGCTGAATGATGTCCAGCACGACAGGAAGGGAATGAAAGAGATGGAGATAGGGCTGATGAGCATTAAAGGTGACGATGCGGAAGGGGGAATGATTCATCATAAATCGGGGACGTTCTTCAGATTATAAGTTTCGTTCAACCCATTAGTTGCAACTGCTCTTTTTTTGCCAATTGGCGGCCACGTTCCACTGCGGCACTGATCGCCGGCTGTGAGATCTTCAGCCTGTGGGACAGTTGGACCTGGCTGAGACCCAACTCTGTTGCGGCCCAGTAACAGAGGAGACTCCGAGCGGTCACGGTTTGCCGTCTCTTACCGCCGGCCAACAGATCAGCAGGCGGGAGTCCAAAATGATTTGCAACCCGTTGTACCACCTCTTCAAAATCGATTCCCTGTGCGGTCAGGATAAGTTGTCTCTCCATTCTTGCTTCGGCTTTGCGTAATGTATTGTCTATAAAATGACCATCCCCGAGGATGCGTTCATCTCCTTTTTGGCTGGGATGATTTCGGTGTGATTTATTTACTGCAGTCCACCCGCCAGGACTCCGAAGCATACCGCCTCCCATAAGATCCTTCCGTTTCCCCATGTCAATCCCTTCCCGGACAAAGGACTGATAACGTATGCGAGCGTTCTTCCGTTCCTCCCCGAACAACGCAAGAACAGAGTCGGTGTCCTGCCAGAGCCGGTCGGTTCTCTTCAAGATGGCGCTGTGCCCACAGAAAGGATAGGCAGAAAGGTCATTATACCTTTTGACGAGCCCGGCGCGGAAAGGATTGAGATGAATATATCGGACCAATTCCAGAAGATAAGCGTCTTCCTGGCAAAGGATGGATTTGTAACGGTTCTGAAAGAGATGGCCGTTGCGGAGATGACGACGATTATAGTAGAGGGCATGACCCGTCAGCAAGCGGCGCATTACGGTAGAAATTGGGATTGACCCGGTCCGCAGAAGGAGATGAAAATGGTTGGGGAGCAATGCCCACGCGAGGCATTGAGTTTTCGTTTCAACAAGGATGCGTCCCAGCCTTTGAAGAAACCGGTTGTAGTCAATATCATCACTGAAAATTTCTTTCCGTTCATTGCCCCGGGCGATAATATGATGCAATCCGCCCGGAAAATCAATCCTTGATTTACGTGGCATGAGAAGAAGTTATCAAATCAGAAAAGAGAATGCAAGAAACTTATAATCTGAAGAACGTCCCCAAAAGATGGAGTTGCAAATGAAATCAGTCATGGTATGCTACTTCTCTGGAATAAAGAGATGAGGGGTTTTATGGAAGAGCACGAGACGGATCTTGAGGTTTTGCTGGAGCGGGAAGGGGAGATGAAGGCCCTTCTTGCAAGTTCCCGGGCCGTCTTTCACTGTCACGATTTTGAAGAGGCGGCCGGGGAGATCTTCACCTCCTGCAAGGGACTCATCGGCGCCACGGCGGGGTACGTTGCACTCATGACCGCTGATGGCACAGAGAACGATGTGGTTTATCTCGATTCCGGAGGGCGGGACTGTCTCGTCGATCCGGACCTTCCCATGCCGATCCGGGAACTACGGGAGGCGGCCTGCCGGACGGGAAAGGCCGTCTATGAGAACAACTTCTGGCAGAGTGAATGGAAGGAGTTTCTCCCACCGGGACATGTGATCCTGGAGAATGTCCTCTTTGCCCCTCTCCTCCTGGAAGAAAAGACTGTCGGCCTTCTGGGCTTGGGGAACAAACCGGGAGGATTTACGGATCACGATGCCCGCCGGGCGACCTCTTTCGGCGAACATGGCGCTGTAGCACTCCGGAAGTTCCGGATTATGGAACGACTGAAGATGCAGGAAGAGCAGTACCGTAACCTGGTCGAGTCCGCCCAGGATGGGATCATCTCCATCGACGAGGAAGGCAAGGTTCGTTTCTGGAATCGTGCTGCAAACAGGCTCTTCGGTTACCGTGCAGAAGAGTTGAAGGGACAATCCATGATTTGCCTTATACCGGAGCGTTACCGTCAGGACCATGAAGACGGATTGAAACGTCTTCGCGAAGGGGGCATGGCGCGGATCATCGGCAGTACGATCCAAACTTCAGGCCTTCGAAAGGATGGCAGCGAATTTCCCCTGGAACTCTCTCTTTCCCGGTCGACGACCGGAACCGGCCCCATCTATACGGCGATCATTCGGGATGTTTCCGACCGTAAGATCTATGAAAAGCTTCAGGATGAACAAAAATCCATCTTGGAAGAGAAAGTCCGGGAACGGACCTGTGAACTTGCATTGGCCAACCAATCTCTTTCTCTCTCCCGGAAAGAATTGCGGAAATTGCACGGACATCTTCAATCTGCTGTGGAGGAGGAGCGGGCCCGGATGGCACGGGAGATCCATGACCAACTGGGGCAGACCCTGACGGCACTCAAGTTGGATCTGGCCTGGTTGAAAAAGAAGGTCTCTCCTGAGGAATCTGCAATGGCCGGCAGGGTAGAGGTCATGGATCACCTGTTGTCTGAAATGTTGCAGACGGTCCGGAAAATTTCCACCGAACTGCGCCCGGGGATGCTCGACGACCTTGGACTGGTCGCAGCCATGTCAGGGCTGGCCGGAGAGATGGAGATGCACACCGGTGTGCAGTGCCGGGTGGTTGCAGAACCTGAAAATCCCGTCATCGATGGGGAAGTTTCAACGGTTCTTTATCGAATCTTCCAGGAGGCACTGACGAATGTCATCCGTCATGCCGGTGCCTCCAGGGTGGAGGCATTCTTGAAAGAGGAAGAGTCTGCCCTTTTGCTGCAGTTGAGTGATGACGGCCGGGGGATCACGCCGCAAGAGGTTTCTGGAATGAATTCCTTCGGCCTGCTCGGGATTCGGGAGCGGGTGAGGGCCCTGGGCGGGACCATGGAGATTCAGGGGAAGGAGAATCAAGGAACGACCCTGGCTGTTCGGATTCCCCTGCAGGAGGTGTTGTGAGCCTGAATGTTCTGATTGCCGATGATCATGCCATCCTCCGCAGGGGGCTGAAGGAGATTCTGGAGGAGACCCCTGATATCATCGTATCCGGAGAAGCGGCGACGGGCGGAGAGACGCTGAACCTGATTCGACAACACGCTTTCGACGTCCTGCTCCTGGATATCACGCTGCCGGGGATCTCCGGTATCGACGTCCTCAAGGAGATCCGCCGGGCCGGGATGAAAATCCCTGTCCTGGTCCTGAGTATACATTCGGAAGATCAGTATGCCCTCCGGGCCCTCAAGGCGGGTGCTTCAGGTTACCTGACCAAGGAGACTGCACCGGACCTTCTTGTTTCGGCGATCCGGAAAGTTGCAGATGGCGGTCGATATGTATCACCCGCCTTGTCGGAACGATTGGCCCTCGAAATCAGCTCCGGGGAAGATCGGAGCCCCCATGAACGTCTCTCCGACCGTGAGTTTGAGGTGATGCAGTTGATCGGGGCCGGGAAGACGA
>CAYQVN010000204.1:0-4254 GCA_964420895.1 uncultured Nitrospirota bacterium
ATGCTGAGAGCTGCTTTATGATTGATATTCATTGTCATATCCTCCCCGGTCTCGATGACGGGGCAGACAACCCGGACGAGACGATCGAGATGTGCCGTCTGGCCCTCTCCGAAGGGGTGACGGCGATTTTCGCCACCCCCCACCTCTTTCAGGGGATGTTTTCCACCGATCGGGAATCGATCCTTGCCGTCTTTGAAAAGACCCGGAACATGCTTGAAGAAGAGGGAATTCCATTGAAGCTTTATCCCGGTTCCGATCTCCATCTGGTCCCGGATCTGCTGGAGCGTTTTGCCCAGGGGAAAGGAGTGACCCTGAATCATGGGAAATATTTTCTTCTGGAGCTCCCCTCACGGGTTTTGCCCCAGAATCTGGATGGGGTGGTCTTCGATCTGATCAGCAACGGTTATATCCCGATCATCACCCATCCCGAGCGGAATGAACCCATTCTCCGGAATCCATCGATCCTGCTGCAGATGCTTTCCGCGGGGGCGCTCTGCCAGATTACAGCCATGAGCGTGATGGGGGAATTCGGAAAGGAGAGTGAGTGGCTTTCCCGGGCGCTGATCGAGGCGGGCGGGGTCCACTTTATCGCCTCCGATGCTCACTCCACCGGTTGGCGAAACCCTTCCCTCCTTCCGGCTCTAAAAGTGGCCGAGGGACAGGTCGGCAAGGAGCAGGCGAGTCGGTTCGTTGTGGAAAACCCCGAGGCCGTCCTCGCAGGCGCGCTGATCGAAGGGACGGTGGTGGAGTCCTTGCCCAAACGAAAACGGTTCTGGTTGTTCTGACTCTTTTCCCGGGTTTTTCAATTGTTTTTTCAGAAGGTTTTTTAGGCTTGACAGCAGAAAGTGTTGTCCGATAAGATCACTCCACTTTTATTGGGGGACCCTATTGAAGAATCCGCATGAGAAGGAGGAAAGGGCATGAATCCTGAGGATTTGAAATATTCAAAAGATCACACTTGGGTACGTATGGAAGATGATGAAGGAACGGTCGGGATTACGGACTATGCCCAGGAGAGTCTGGGAGATATCGTCTATGTCGATGTTCCGGAAGAGGATGACGATGTGGAGGCCGGAGAAGAGGTGGCCGAAGTGGAGTCGACCAAGGCCACATCATCTGTGCTGTCTCCCGTCAGCGGGACGGTAATCGAGGTGAACGAGGATATCGAAGATTCGCCCGATACGATCAATGAAGACCCCTATGGAGACGGTTGGATTGTGCGGATCAAACTCTCCAACCCTTCCGAACTGAAGGGGCTGATGGATGCCGATGCCTATCAGACCTTTGTGGAGGAAGAGAGCGACTGAGGGGGTGCATCATAAAATGTTTTCAAAGGGATTCATTCGCGAATCCCTTTTTTTTTCTTTGTCGTTGAGACGATCAATTCATGATGAACACGGGAGAGGATGATGTCTGAAAGAATGGTAATTCTCGGGGCAGGCCCCGGCGGATATGTGGCGGCCATCCGGGCGGCGCAGCTTGGCGCTGAGGTCACGGTGGTGGAAGATGATGAGGTCGGCGGGACTTGCCTGAACTGGGGGTGCATTCCCACAAAATCGCTGGTCTATTCCGCCGAAGCATTGGAGCTGGTGCGCCATGCAAAGGACTATGGTGTGGAGGTTTCAGGCGAGGTGACCTACAGTCTGGAAGCGATGATGAAACGGAAAAACAAGGTCGTGGCCACCCAGGTCAAGGGGATCCGATCCCTCTTCAAGAGCTACAAGATTCGTCTCGTTGAGGGAAAAGGGACACTCAAGGACACCCGGACCGTCACGGTGGCCCTGCGGGATGGCGGCACCGAGGAGATTGGCGCCGACAAGATTATTCTTGCCACCGGTTCCCGGCCTGCGAACATCCCTGTCTTCCCTCTGGACGGCAAGAAAATCATCTCCAGCAACGATGCTCTGAATCTGACCCGCATTCCCGAGACCCTTTTGGTGATCGGTGCCGGCGTGATCGGCTGCGAGTTCGCCTTTATCCTCAATGCCCTGGGATCGAAGATCACCATGGTAGAGATGATGCCCCATGCCATTCCTCTCGTCGACGAGGAGATCACGGCCCTTCTGGAACGGGAACTGAAAAAGAAGAAGATCAAGCTTTATTGCGATGAAAAGATTGAATCCGTCAAGGAAAACAGCGAGGGAAAGATGGTCGCCTCCCTGGCGAGCGGTAAGGAGATTGTCACTGACCAGGTCCTCGTCTCCATCGGCCGGGCCTTCAATACCGATGGTCTGAATCTGGAAGCTGTGGGCGTGAAGGTCAGCGAACGTGGGAACATCGAAGTCAATGAAAAGTTGGAGACAAACGTCCCGGGGATCTACGCTATCGGAGATGTGACAGGCGGGATCCTTCTGGCCCACGTTGCCTCCACCGAAGGGATCGCAGCCGTGGAAAACGCCCTCGGAGAGAACAAAAGTGTTGATTATAACGTTGTCCCCGGAGCGATCTTTACCATGCCGGAGATCGGAACGGTGGGATTGACGGAGGAGCAGGCCCGGGAAAAGGGGTTCGAAGTTGAGGTCGGGACCTTCCCCTACCGGGGGCTCGGCAAATCCCATGCCATGGGGAAGATCACGGGGATGGCCAAGATTGTGGCCGACGCCAAGACCGACCGTCTTCTCGGCATGCATATCCTGGGCGCCCATGCCTCGGATATCGTTCAGGAAGGCGCCCTGATCATGAAGATGGGGGGAACCGTCCGGGAACTGGGAGAAACGATCCATTCCCATCCCACCCTTTCCGAGGTCGTCATGGAGACGGCCCATGCCGTACACGGCATTTGTATCCATCTTCCCAAGGCCAGGGGATGAGAGGAAAATCCTTGACAGAACTAATTCCTTTCGGTATGTTGGCAAATGTTTTCCGGGAAAACTCCTGCAAAAATAATAGGTTATAATGTAATTAAGATATTCTAATTTAATATGGGATTTTCGGTTTAACCGGAATAAAATGGTTGTAGGGATCGTCTAATTTCCATGAAAGGGGGGAGGCAGGGAGGAATTCAATTTGTTTGGGGTTGGGGAAAAAAGTTTTTTTATCGAAAACATTGATTAGGGAGGGAACACTTATGAGCTGGATGCGCAACAAAGGAATGATCATTAATTTATTCGCTATCTTTCTGATGCTCGCTTTTGCCACTACGGCGATGGCCAAGAGCACCAAGATTGGGATCTTCCAGAAGGTTCTGGAGGCCGATGACGATTTTGCCGAGGCCGCAGCGGCTCTCGAACAAAGTATCGGAACTTCCAATCTTGAACTCCTCGGCAAGATGGATATTGCCGTTCCCGATAACGCACAGAAGGCCCGGACCTACATCCTGACCTCTCCGGCCTTTAACCAGGCGGCCCTGGGGAATATGTCGGCCGATGCCATATCGGTTCTGATTCTGCGGATCAGCGTTTACGAGGCTAACGGCAAGGTCCATATCAATATCGCCAATCTTGATGGGCTGGCCAATGTCTATTTTGATGGAGAGAAGAAGAGTGATGCCCTGATGGCGGCAGCTTCTGCGGCGAAGAATGAACTGATCCAGGTGATCCAGGCCGTACCGGGCAAGGTCGTCAACACCCAGCAGGATCCGATCCGGAAGGATAAGAAGTATCGCGGCTATAACGGTGATGGCCCGGCCAAAATGATGGCCAAGTTCCGTGATTTCCGGGAAAGCCTCCTTACGGCCAATGAGGTTGATGGTTCAACGAGCCTCGATGCCATCATTGATGACCTGAAAAGCAACGCTGCTGCCAGTCTCCAGGCGGATCCGGAAAAAGGTTTCAAGGTGGTGGCCGTCAAGAAATTCGGCGACAAGGCCGCCTGGCTCGGCATCACCAACAACTATACGGAACTGAAATGCGTCAACATCAATTCCGATTTCCGCTTTGGTGACAAGACGGACAATAATAAGTACCCCGGCGTCGATCATGCCCCGGCGTTGCCGCTGGAACTGGTGGTCTACAAAGGGAAAGATGGCAAATGGCAGATCGCCCAGTACGGTGAGATGTGGCGGATGCAGCTCTATTTCTGGGATTCAGGGTATGCCGCCTTTGCCAAGAACACCCTCATCCCCTCCATTATCTTCGGAGACATTGAGGATATGGTCAAAGGGAAGTAGTGTTCTGTAATAGATGATGCATTGGATGACATCAACCCCCCTGCCGGAAATTCCGGCAGGGGGGTTTTTATTGTTTTTCCGTAACGGTTCAGGTCTCCCCCCTTAGTGGCCCTATTCGTAAATACGGTGGCATTTTAGTGCCGTAG
>CAYQVN010000205.1:0-4188 GCA_964420895.1 uncultured Nitrospirota bacterium
TTTTGACTTTGACTTTCTCTTGGACACGATTTGATTTTCTCTGTGGTCTCTGCGCTCTCTGCGAGAGACAGGTTTTGGTTTTGATGTTCCCGGTTCTTGTTCCCCGTTCCCGCTCCTCTATACACTCCACATGATCGCCTCAAAATCCTTCGAAGGAACCTGAAAGGAAAGATAGGCCCCGAGAGGCCATTTTTCCAGTTCCACCTTTTCCCGTTTTACGAGAAGAAAGAAGCTGACGGGATCACCGATGTTGACATGGAGCTTCGTAAAAGGGATCCCCATCTCAATGATCTGATCATAGGCCAGCAGGGTGAGTTCCTGCATCTTTTCCTCGCCCCGCATCAAAGTAGCACGTAATTTCCCCCCATCAAAGGATGCAATCACGCGAACGCCCTGTGGTTCAACAAAATGGATCTGGAAGGTCAGTTCCTGAAAAAGCTCCTGGTCGAGGCTTTGCGTCGGGTCCAACCGGAGGTAGAAAGTATCCAGATCAAACCCATAGTAAATTCTTCGAATCAGGGAATCGGCCTGGTGCATGGTGCCGCCCACAGTGGAAACATCATAGAGAGCGGCCGGGATCCACTCATAGTAATTGGTCACCTGGCCATCGATAGTGGGATACATGAAGGCGGTAATCTCCGAGGTAATCTCCACCCCTTTTTCCCGGATAATGGGGAGAAAGAGCTTGTCCGGAGGATTTTCACCCATCAGGGTATAGACGTTGGCCAGATGTTTCCGGTAGAGTTCATCAAAGTCCCGGTCGTTCTGAGAGGAATGGTCGTCCCCGTACCACCAGTTCCAGTCACTCCCTTCGGCAATAAAGATCTCCTTCCAGGCCGCCTCCAGTTTCTCCGGATCGATGCTCTCCTTCTTTTCCCGTTCCGTACGCACCAGGAATTCCCGCGTTTCGTAGAGGGCATCCCAGGAGAGGTTGTCTTCCTCATGTCCGATCCAGACCCGAAAGTTATGGTTGATCCAGGAGCCGGCATGGAGACGCGGCAACGTTGCCTTCGGTGGGAAACGGTCGAGATAATTCCGGACCGTCGTGGTCTCGATGAGTGGGTCATTACTGAGTCGGGTATAGAGTTCCGTGAAGAAATCCCAACCGTCATTCCGGTAGTGTTCCCAGGCATTCTCCCCGTCGAGAATCACCGTCACCAGCGGGGCCTTCTGAGACGATACCGTGGCATTCCGGATCTGATGAAGGTGATGGATAAAATCCTTGGCTGCATCTCCCGGATTCCATCGGGAGTAAACAAAACCGATGAGATCGGACAGTCCGTGATCCCGGAAGAGCATGTTGAGTTCCCGTCCATCCACCTCCACACGATAAGGCTGAAAGAGAAAATCCTTTTTCTCCTTTTTTCCCTTCACTAAAGACGGCAAGAGGGAACAGGTGAGGATCTCCTCGTCAGTGGCAATCCATTGGATACCGGCATCGGAGATAATCGGGATGATCTCCTCCGACACGGAGCCTTCCGAAGGCCACATCCCCACGGGTTTCGCCCCGAACAGTTTTTCATGGTAGGCCACGGCCATTTCGATCTGGCGCCTGGCATCTTCGGGGTGGATGAAGGAATGGTGGGGAAGCGCAATCTGAGGACAGGCATCCCGGGCCCGGCCGGTGTTGCAGAGAAGCGGCAGGATCGGATGATAAAAGGGGGTGGTGGAGATCTCCACCTGCCCTCGTTCGGAAAGCGCACGGTACTCGGGAACGATCCCTCGCATCACCTCGATCTGCTTCTGCATCAGAAGCCCCTTTTCTTCCTCGGTGAAGCCCTCCCCCTTTTGCAACAGCTTCTGCAAAAAGGGGTCGTTCCTTTTGAAGAGCGGGTCAAACCAGGTGAGATTGAACCAGACCTGGAGATCCAGAAAGTCCTGTTCGTTGAAAACTTTTTCCACCTTCTCCAGCCGGTTTTCATCCGCATGGAAGCCCCGTTTCTTCAACAGGTGCCAGTAACGGGGATAGGGCTTGATCATGTTCTCCCATTCGGCAAAAAAGAAATTGTGGAGGATGGAAAGGCGCTCCGCTTTTTCCAGGGCTTTCGCCGGTTTCAGGGAGAGATCGGAGAAGTAATCCTTGGCCTGGTGCTCGGTGTAGTCCTCAATCTGTTCCAGCAGGCAGGGGACAAGATTGAAGTTCTGGTGAATCGACGGGAACTCCCGAAGCATGGAGACCATATCAAAATAGTCTTTGATTCCGTGCATCCGCACCCAGGGAAGGCGGTACTCACCCGTCACCAGATCCTTATAGTAGGGCTGATGCATGTGCCAGATGATCGAGAGATAAATGGGGGCTGATTTCTTCGGCATCGAGCTCCTCCACCGAGACCTCATGGGTTGCCGGTATGGTCAGGGGACAACATCCTTCTTCAGTGACGGCAATTCATCGACATCACAGATCTGAGCAGAATTAAAGAGATAAACAATCTCATCTTTCCGGACCATGCCCAACTCTTCCCGGGCGATCTTCTCCACAACGAAAGGATCATGGCGGGCTGCCTTGATCTTCTCCAGAAGTCCCTGGTTTTCCTTCGCCAGAGCAGCATTCTCCCGGACCCACCATTCCCGGGCCTTCTCCATGCGGTGCAACTGGAAAAGACTTTTATCACCAAGGAGTGAGGTAGACAGAAGGAAAACAGCAGACAGAAAAGAAATCATCATCAGGGCGAACTTCAGATTCCGCTGTTCCCGGGCCGGGTCCTTCCTTCGTCTTCCCTTTGACGCGCGATTTTTTTTCATCTTTCCCGGGCCTGATCAGTTCAGAATGAAGTTCCGGCCGGCCGATGTCAAGGCATCGAGCACAGCCTCCGAGCCGGCCTCGATGTAAAGCCGAACCACCGGTTCCGTCCCCGAGGGACGCATCAAAACCCAACTGCCGTCATCAAGAATCAGCTTGGTCCCGTCAAGGGTCACCACCTGAGCAACCTTTCGGCCGGCAAAGTCGGAGGGCGGGCCCGCCAGTTTGGCGGCAAGGTTTTCTTTTACGACCGGCGTCAGTTTCAGGTTGACCCGGCGGGTCAGGATCGTACCTACCTGCCCATAGATCCCGGCCAACAGTTCCTGGACGGTCTTGCCCTCCCGGGCCACCATCTCCGCTGCAAGGAGGCAGGCAAGAATCCCGTCCTTTTCCGGGACGTGCCCCTGTATGGTCAGGCCGGAACTTTCCTCTCCGCCGATGACGACCTTTCCCCGGGAGATGAGATCTCCGATGTATTTGAATCCCACCGGGGTTTCATAAACCTTCCGTCCGTGGAGATCGGCCACCCGGTCAATGAGATGGGAACTTGCCACGGATCGGGCCACTCCCCCTTCCCAGCCGCGGGTCCGGATCAGATAATCGAGGAGGAGGGCAATGATCATGTTCGCCTCGATATATCTTCCACCGCGGTCGACGATCCCGAAACGGTCGGCATCCCCGTCGGTCCCCAGCCCGAGGTCGAGGTCCTCCTCGCGGACGGCAGCAATCATTTCACCAATATTCTCCTCGGAAGGTTCCGGTGGTTTTCCTCCGAAATATGGGTCCCGGCGGTCATGGAGCAGCGTCACTTCAACCCCCGCCTCCCGCAAGATCCGGTCCAGGTAGCCCCGGGCCGTTCCGAACATCGTATCGACAGCGACTTTCAGACCGGACGACCGGATGATGTCAAGATCGACCAGTTCGCGGATACGCCCCAGGTAGGCTTCCCGCCCGTCGAAGGTCTCGATCAAGCCCTTCTCCCGGGCCTCGTCATAGGGGAGGGAGGCAAAACGTTTTTCTTCCATCCCGGCTCGGGCCAGTTCTTCGATTCGTTTCGTCGTTTCCGGCAGGGCCGGACCTCCCCAATCGGGAGAAAACTTGAGTCCGTTATATTCGGGAGGATTATGGCTGGCCGTGAAGTTGATGGCGCCGGCAGTGGCACGCTGCAGGATTTCGTAGGCAACGGCAGGGGTTGGAATATCACGATCACTCAGGAAGATCTTGATCCCGTTTCCTGCCAGGACCTCGGCCGCAACCCGCGTGAACCGTTCGGAGAGAAAGCGGGGGTCGTAACCGACGATGATCCCCCGCTTCGTCATGCCGGATTCTTCGATATAATCGGCAATCGCCTGGGTGACCACCTTCACATTTTCGAAAGTGAAATCGTCCGCGATCACCCCTCGCCATCCGGACGTACCAAAGCGGATCTCCGTCATCCTCTCCCCTTT
>CAYQVN010000206.1:0-4165 GCA_964420895.1 uncultured Nitrospirota bacterium
CCGACCTCGCCCGGCGTCTATATGATGAAAGACCGGGTGGGAGAGATCCTCTACGTGGGGAAGGCCAAAAACCTCCGCAATCGGGTTCGCTCCTATTTCGTGCCGAAGGCGCACCATACGGCCAAGACGAAAGTGATGCTTTCCAAGGTGCATCATGTCGATTTCATGGTCACGGCATCGGAGGTGGAAGCCTTCATTCTGGAGAGCAACCTGATCAAGAAAAATCGTCCCCGCTACAATATTCTGTTGCGGGACGATAAACACTATCCCTATCTTCGGTTGACGGTACAGGAGGAATTTCCCCGTCTCGAGGTGGTCCGGAAGATCCGTAAGGACGGGGCACGTTATTTCGGTCCCTACGTTCCGGGAAGCCGTCTTCGTTCCACCCTCGACTTAATCGAACGGACCTTTCCCCTTCGGAAATCGAAGCGAAAGATCGAGGGAACGAAAAACCGGCCCTGCCTCAATTATCAGATCGGGCGTTGTTTCGCTCCCTGCGCGGGGAAGATCTCAAAAAAGGAGTATGGACGGATCGTCCAGGAGGTAACCCTTTTTCTCCGGGGGAGAAACCGCATTCTTCTCCGGAAGCTTCGAGGAGAAATGGAGGCGGCTTCCAGCGCCATGGAATTTGAAAAAGCCGCACGGATCCGGGACCAGATCCAAAGGATAGAGCGGGTGACGGAGCGGCAGAAGATCATCTCCACTGTCCTGGAGGACAAGGATGTCTTCGGGGTGGCCTGTGCGGAGCAGGCGGCCTGTGTGGAACTCCTCTTTGTCCGTGGAGGAAAACTTCTCGGGAAGAAGGAATTCTTTTTTGACCTTCCGGCAGCTGACACGATGGGGACACTCCTGGCTTCCGTCTTAACTCTCTATTATGGTGAGGAGAGCCTCATCCCGCCGCGAATCTTTGTCCCGGACCCGCTCCCGGACCGTGAGACGCTGGAGCAGGTCTTCACTTCTCTACGGGGGAGGCGGACGCGGATCGTCATGCCACAACGAGGATTGAATCGTCAGTTGACCCGCATGGCTTGCGAGAATGCCGAACTCTCTCTGAAAGGATATCTTCGGAAGAAAGGCCGGGACCGGATCCTCCTGGAGCGTTTGCAAAAGCGGGCGAACCTGCAGCGGATTCCACAGCGGATTGAGGCCTTTGACATTTCCAACATCCAGGGAGAATTTCCCGTGGCATCGATGGTGGTCTTTGAAGGCGGGCGTCCCCGCAAGTCTCATTACCGTCATTTCCGGATCCGGTCAGTGACGGGAGCGAATGATTATGCCATGATGGAAGAGGTCCTCATGCGCCGTTACCGGTCGGAAGGGGAGGAGAGCCTCCCCATGCCGGACCTCATCCTGGTCGACGGCGGCAAGGGACAACTTCATGTTCTTTTGGGTGTGGCCGAAGAAAAGGGCTTTGCCTCCAAAACGGACATCATGGCCCTGGCCAAGGCACGGCCGGGAACGGAGGATCGCACCATTGACCGGATCCTGCGTCCCGGGTGCAAGGAGGCGATCCAACTGCAACCGGACGATCCTGTGATCCATCTCCTGCAGCGAGTCAGGGATGAGTCACACCGTTTTGCGATCAACTACTACCGGAAACTCCATACGAAAGATCTGCTGTCGACCCGGTTACTTGAAATCCCGGGGGTGGGCCGGAAAAGAAGCCTTTCCCTTTTGAAACATTTCGGGAGTCTCCAGCAGGTTCAGCAGGCAAGTCTGGACGATCTGTTGCGTGCTCCCTCGATCAATAGGGATGTCGCCCTGCGGATCTATGATGCATTCCATGTCCGGGAGAATGTTTCCTTATGATGCGTACTCCGGTCTCTCATGAGCCCGTTTTGCACGGGGCTCTCCTGTTTCTGACGCTGCGATTTGCCGTCTTTCTGCTCATCGCTCTCTCACTCTCCATTCCTGTGGCGGCAGAACAGCCAATGATCCAGTGGATGGCCCTGGCATATTTCGCGTTCTCGGAGATCCTGCTGCTGATCCGGTCCGTCCAATGGGTGAAGCAGAAGATTGCCATCGGGATCTATTTCCTCGACGTTTATGCCGTGACCTCACTGATCCTGACACAGGGGTTGTCAGTGGTCTGGTACCTGACGATCCCCGTCTTCATGCTCGGTGTCAACCTTCTCTACAAGCGGAAGCATTCCTGGCTGTTGATCTCTCTGATTCCCTCTGTGCTGATCCTTTTTCAGATCTTCCGGCAAAGCGGCCTTTCTACCGGTCCGATCTGGGAGTATTGTGGTGTGGTTTTTCTCTTCTTTGTCTTTGAGGGGACCGTCCATGGACTGGTTGCCCGATTGGAAAAGTTGAACGCCCTCTGCCGTGGTCAGCGGAAGGTGGTGCAGGGACTTCCCGGAGAGGAGCCCCCTGCCTCGCTGGAGGAGGGGATGGGAAAGATCCTGGAAAAAGAAGTTCCCTTCGGTGTGGACTTGAATGCCCTCCTCTTTCGGGATCCTGCAGGGAACCTGCGTGGCATGGAACGACGCCGGGACGGAGAGATCCGGGAGGTTCGAATCAGTCATGCACGCCTGCCGCAATGTCTGAATGCTGTACCGGCCCGGGGGTGGTCATTGGAGAAGCTGCCAAAAGATGATCCTGGGGGTGATTTCTTTAAGGCCCGGTCTGTGCAAAGCCTGTTGATTCAACCGATACAAGTGGGGATTCGGGAAGGAATTCTCCTGCTGGGACGGCAGGCCCCGTCGGCTTTTTCAACTCTGGAAGCGGAGAGTCTCCTTTTATATGGAGAGATGATCCGCAGGTGGCTTGTCCGATCCGATCAGCAGGAGGCCTCCTTTGAAAAGAGCGGGGAAAGAAGGGAGCAGCAACCTCCCGGAGAAACCTCTCCTGCCGGTGAGGGCGGCAGGGAAAAGGATCGGCTTGAAGGAATTTCACGCCTGGAACAGGAGAATGCCCGGCTGCAAAAGGTCATTGACGATGAGCTGCACTCGGAGACGCTGGAGCTCAAGAAAGCGGCACTGGCCGTCCTTTCCCGTGAATCGGAACAGGATCAGAAGGTTTTGGAAAAACTTGCCTCGGCGGAACTGAGCCAGGCCGTCTCCCATCTTTTTGATATGCACCTTGTTCTCGACCTGATCCTGGAAGTGATCTGCAAAAAGCTCAAGGTCGAGAATGCCTCCATCATGCTGCTCCGTGAGGAGAGTCACGATCTGATCATCTCCGCCCACCGGGGGTTGAAGGACGAAGTTGTCCGGAAGACCCGGCTGATGGTGGGGGAGGCGATCGCCGGCTATGTCGCCCAGAAGGGTGAACCTCTCCTGATTGAAGATATCCGGAAGGACCCCCGCTTTGTCCCCTTCAGCCGGGAACGTTACCGCTCCGGAACTCTGCTGAGTGTACCGATCCTCGGGAAAGAAAAGGTACTGGGGGTCATCAACCTTTCCGATCCGGCCCAAGACGGTCCTTTTCAGGAGCGGGACCTCGAGGTCCTGCAGGCCATGTCGCGTCAGGCGGCAATCGTTATCGAGAACGACCGGATGTACCAGGAGTTTAAAAACGGCCAATGGATTCGGGAGATCTATGAAGAAGAACTTTCCCAGAAGATCTCGGAGAAGATCTTTCGTGAGGGGCAGGTCCTTGAAGAGGTGGCCGGCGAGTATCCCGTAACGATCCTCTCCATCCATCTCCATGAACCTGCAACGCCTCTGCCGGTTCAGAGCCGGGAACGAATCGAGAGAATTGAACGCGCTTTTCGTGAGTTCCGGGAGATCCTCGTTTCCCGGCAGGGGGATGTGGCCGGAGAGACCGGCGCCGGCATGATCGGTGTTTTCGGTCTCCCCTTTTCCGATGATGAAGACCCCTTCCGGGCGGTCCTGGCATCGGTCGATCTTCTCAAGCACTTTGCCCGGCAGGAGCCGGAGGATTCCGGAGATCTCAGGATCTCCATGGGGGTAGCGACCGGACCGGTCCTGCTGCGGGAGAAGAAGGGTTCTGTCCCCTATGCGATTTTCGGGGAGACCTGGGAACGGGCCGTCACCTTGATGCATGCCGCGTCGCCGGGACAGATCCTGGTCGATGAAACGACACAGGAGAGGATCAGCCAACATGTCAACGCACTCCGGCTGATTCTGCCTTACGGGATCAACAATCAGTTAACGGCCTTCGGAATCAAGGGGCTGAAAAAAGTGGACCTCATTGCGGA
>CAYQVN010000207.1:0-4158 GCA_964420895.1 uncultured Nitrospirota bacterium
CCTGCCTGGGACCGAAAGGTTATGGTAGAGGGACTGCCGGAGAAACAATGAAATTTTCTGGAATGTGGAAAAGAGGACCTTGCCGATGCGTCAGGTCCTTTATTTTTTCACGTCTGCTGCGGTGTGCCCTCCGAAAAGATCTTTCTCTCCCGGTAGATATGGGAGAGAAAAAATGAAATCTCTTATCGGAATCCTGACATTGCTCTTCTGCCTGGGAACCTGGAATTCGATAGCCGATGCAGGAGGTTTTGCCGATGCCTTTCGCAAGTTCGTTCTCGGGCCTGAGGCCGAGGCGTACTCCTACAATCCGGAAGATGTTCATCTGGATCGTGTGGCACAAGGATGCATCGACTGTCACGATGGGATCGCCGCTACCCACATCACGGTAAAGGGCGCGGGCCGTCCCTTGCAGGTGCGGGGGATGCAGACCGTCAATCATCCAGTGGGGATGGTCTATGATGACTCGCAGATGCGGGGAAAAACCCATTTGCAGAACCGCATGGTCCTGGATCGGAAGATTCGCTTCGTTGATGGCAAGGTCACCTGTATCTCCTGTCACAGCCTGAAAGAGGATGCTCCAGAAGAATTCGTGCAGGTTGCGGGAACCCTGAGAAGATCGACCGATTGCACTGCCTCCGGGGAGTTCGTGACGGGGCCCCGGCAGACCGACCTCTGTCTATCCTGCCATATGAAGTAGGAGGAGATCAGAAATCTTACTCCGGTTTTGCTGCCTCCGCAGGCGCGGCCACCGGAGGTTGCGGAATCGGGAAACGTACAATCTCCGCCCGGGTTTTCAGTTTCTCCATCCATTCATTTTCTCGATCTTTCGTCCATTTTGTTTGTAGTTCTTTTATGAGGTTTTCCCGGATTTCTTCAAAGGTCATTTGTCGCTCCGGCAGGAGCTCCTCAAAACGAAAGAGAAAGTATCCTTTAAAGGTCTTGAAGGGACCGGCCAGTTCGCCCGGCTTGAGGGAAAAGACCTTCTCTTCAACTTCCGGGGCGAGTCGCCCCTTGTGGAGAGCGCCCATATCGCCCCCTCGTTCCTTGTTCGGATCTTCCGAATATTTTTGTACCGCCTCTTCGAAGGACAGTTCCCCGGCCCGAATTTTTTCCAGGACTTTGGAGGCCTTCTGCTCAATGGTCTTCCGCTCAAAATCATCGGCCAGGGGGGGGACGCGGAAAAGTATGTTTTTCAGGTGGATCTGTACCGGCTGAACAAATTTAGATTTGTTCTTCTCGTAGTATTTTTGTGCGGCTTCATCCGTTACATGGACCTGTTCGGTAACACGTTTCCGGTAAACCCGTTTGGCCAGTTCCTTCCGGCGGATTTCGTTTTTCACGTCGTCAATGGTAAAATGTCCCGCCTTCAGCCGGTCCTGAAAGGCCTTTCGGTTCGGGTAGAGTGAGAGAATTCGGTTCAATTCTTTTTTGATATAACGTTTTTCGATTTTGAGCCCCATGGCTTCGGCATCTTCGATTTTCAACTCCTTTTCAATCAGGTTGTTGAGAGCCTGCTCCTGAAGGGCTATGCGCTTTTCATCGGATATACCGCTGTGGAAATAGGTCTGCGGCACCAGCCGGTTGATCTCGGAGTTCAGGTCGGGCAGTGTGATTTCTTTTTGATTCACTTTGGCGACGACGATCTTTTGAACAACTTCTTCGGCTTGAGACGGTTGGTATATCAGCAAACTCAAAAGGACTATGCAAAACATTTTTAACATTAGATTCTCCTTTTTAATAACTCGAGGGGGCGTGATTGTGTGCATGACAAAAGAGAGTACAACTCCCCGTGAAGGTTCCGTTGTCCTGGAAAAGTATCTGAGATGTCGTTTGATCAGGCAGGACGATGGATGTGTCGAAGTTGATCAGGTGCGTGTTGTTAACGGCATTTCCCTGCGAGTTGCTGATACCGTGCGGATCATGGCAGGCTGAGCAGGGGGCGTTGTTCGTCTGGACATGGAGGCTGTGTGGAAAACCGCTCTGATCCGTCATCAAAATTGTTCGGTCGTGGCACTTGTAACAGAGGGCATAGGTGGAAGGACTTTCGACGGTATTGTCGTTGATCAGGTACTCCCGCTCCAGTAGATAGGGATTGATGGAACCGTGCGGGCCGGCAGAGCCGAATCCTCCGGCACCCGGACCGCCGTCGTTGTTATGACAATCGGTGCAATAGATGACACTGGCCGTTGTGTACTGTGGCAACAGGCTCGGGACATTGGGGTTCTGGCCCGGCCCTTCCACTGGATGGGACGAGGGGTTGCTCAGATCGAACTGGAGCCGTTTGTTCAGCTCGAGGATCTGCCGGGGAACCGGGGCAAAGCCCTGGGCGCTGTCACCATGGCATTTGAAGCAGATCTCGTATTCAAAGGAGGCGTCAGTTACGACAAGGCCTGTACTGTCGACCCCGGAGACCCCGGTCAACCTTCCGGAAACGTTCGGGGCAACGGCGATCGTGTTATTGACCTGGTGCGGGTTGTGACAGTCGGCACACTCCACATGGCGGGAGACGGTGAGGTAGTCTTCATTCGGTTCATGGATGCCGGCCGTATTGGCAACGGGGTGTGCAGAGGGTTTGGTGAATTCAGCGTTGATATCCAGTGCGGCCACATTGCCGTTATGGCAGGGGATACAGTTTTCCTCTTCCAGAAAGCGATTTAAAAGACGGGCGTGTCCGCCGGACCCGTGGGGGCGATGGCAGTTCTCACAGGCGTTATTGTTTACGGTAATGAAGTCCGTATGGGGCCAGGGATCGGGCAGCGTCCCATTCCATTGGGCCGGGGAGTTGGCATGAGAGGAGAGAGGCCAGCCGGTTTTCTGGTGGCAGGTCAGGCAGAGGGCGGAAAAGGCATTGTAGACGCGAAGAAATTTCCCGTTTACGTTGTCATGAGGATCGTGGCAGGTGGTGCACTGAAGTTCATTATTGTTATCGAGAACAACATCGCCCATCAGGAGTGAAGGGTCACGATATTCCGGGTTTAACGTGGAGAGACTCGTATCATAAACGAAGGAAACGGGATGGTCGTCGGAGAGGTCCGTGCCGAGGGCGGCCGGGCCGAGATCGAGGAATCGCTTGGTCATCTGGATCTCCGTGGCACGACTGCCCACGGTACCCAGGGCAATGGTTCCGTCATGACAGCTCAGGCAGAGACGGGAGGCCCCCGTCGGTTGCCCGATGGCAGTCTGGATCGTTGAGCTGTCGTAGGGAATATAGGTGGCTGTCGAGTCCGCCCTATTCCAGAGGACCCCGACGGATTGTGCTCGATGGGGGGTGTGGCAGAAGATACAGATCTCCCCTTCGCTCACCCCTTTGATGATCCCCGGGCCGGTGACGGAGAGGTTATGTTTTGATTCGACGATACTCAGGATGGATTCGCCATTCACGGCACTTCCCAGGAGGCCGAGCAGGCAAAGCACCGTGATGCGAAGAATGAGCCTTTGCAGAAAAACGTGATTAAGATCTCTTTTCATCGGGTGTCCACTCCTCCCTTATGATTTTCCATTCAGTTCCTTCTTTCTGGAGCAGAAGTTTCTTGATCCCCCGGTCGTTGTAATCGTCGGAACGATAACTTTGCAGAAAGGTTATTAAGATATAGGGGTCACACTTCAGGACACAAAGGGGCCGGAGCGTGACTTCACTCTCCTTCCTTCCTTTGAAGACTGATCGTTTATATGCCTTCCATTCTTTCCGGTCCATCCCCTTGTAACGGAATGACTCCGAATAGTTACGGATGTAACTATTAATGTTGCGCGATTCCCAGCTCTTTTCCCAGTTGTTCTTGAAACGGAGGATCTCTCGTAATCCTTCCTGGGTGGCTTCGGTGGGGACCAGTCTGATCTTCTCGACAACGAGAAAAGGGACCTGACTGGAGGAGAGAGAATGCCCGATAGCTGAGAGGCCCTGACCGATCTGAAGAAGTGGTTCTTGATTGTCCGGATCGGAGGATGACTTGTCTGATATTTTCCCATAGACCAGCTGAAAGTGGTTTTTGTCCTTCGATCGCTGTTGCCCTGAATCGAGCCGGTGCAGACTGAGCCGGTTTTTTATCTCCGGCGCTTGATCGGTTGTCTCCTGCCCGAAATAGAAACCTTCCCCGATCCCGCTTACTTCACCTGCCGCGATGGGGAAGCGTTGGAACTGGGTAATCTCATCGGTTCCCT